>JBOHCO010000149.1:0-20799 GCA_050698895.1 Streptosporangiaceae bacterium | reverse complement strand
GGGAATGCGGAGGCGGCACGGGTGGCATTTCGGTCAGCGTCCTGGATTCGACACGCAGGCGCGACCGTGGCGGCGCGCGTACCGCCGGGTCGGCCGCGCCAGGCGGCGGTCGTGGCGTGCCTGCTCGCACTCGGCGCCGTCGGGTACATGATCACGCGCAATGTGACCAATCACGTCCAGTTCCGCATGGTCGATCTCGACGTCTACCGCAATGGCGCCCTGGCCGTCATGCACGACCGTCACCTTTATTCCGTTCTGTCCCGCGATGGCCTGCTGTTCACCTATCCCCCGGCCGCCGCGATCCTGGCCGTCCCGCTGACCGTCGTGCCGCTCAAGGCCGCGGTGCTGGCCTGGCTGCCGATGGTCTACGTGCCGCTGGGCGTCGTGATCTGGTTCGCCTTCCGGCCACTGCTGGCCCGGGCGGGTGACTACGCCCCGGCCGTGTTCGCGGTGCTGTTCGGGTTCTGCGCCTTCCTGATGCCGATGCGCCAGGAACTGCACTTCGGGCAGATCGACATCTTCCTGGTCGTCCTCTGCATGCTGGACTGCACCGTGCGCGAGCCGCGCTGGCCGCGCGGCGCGCTGGTCGGGCTGGCCACGGCGATCAAGCTCGTGCCCGGCGTGTTCATCGTCTACCTGCTGCTCACCGGGCGGCGCCGGGCCGCGGCCATCGCGGCCGGCACGTTCACCGCCGTGACGCTGCTGGCCTGGGCGATCGCGCCGGCCGACTCGAACCTGTACTGGACGACGATGATCTTCGACTCCAGCCGGCTCGGGCCGAACAGCCAGGCCGCCAACCAGTCGGTGCGCGGCATCCTGATGCGGATCTACTCCCCGGAAGCACCGCCGCTGGCCCTGTGGCTGGGCGTGGCGCTGCTGGTCGCCGTGGCCGGGTTCGCGGCCGCCGTCGCGGTCCGCCGGCACGGGCACGAGCTGGCCGGGGTGGCCATCACCGGCCTGCTCGCGGCCCTGCTGTCCCCGGTGGCCTGGATCCACCACATCTGCTGGATCGTCATCGCGCTAGGGGTGATCATCGGCGACGGCCGGGACCGGCGGCGGGTGGCGACCGCCATCGTGACCGGCGCCTTCTTCACCGCCGTGCTGCCCAGCTGGGGCAAGGACCTGTTCCTGGCCCAGTCGGTGCCCAACCTGGTCAGCCGGACCGTCGAGGACGCTTTCGGGCTGGCCGCGCTGACCGTGATCGTGATCTTGTTCCGGCTGCGGGCCAGCGATCCAGGCCCGCTGGCCGCCGTCCCGGCCGCCCCGCCCGGCCGCTCAGCCGCCCAGCGCAAGGTGCTGGCCGGCAGCCGCGAGGGCTAGGTCCCCGCCGAACGCCGCCGCGGCCTCGGCCCGCGACGCCTCCCGGTCGTTCCAGGCCACCAGGTGGGTCAGGAGCAGCCGCCGCACGCCTGCCCGGGTCGCCGCCTCGCCCGCCTGGCGCGCGGTCAGGTGCAGGTCTTCCGGCCGCCCGTCGGGGCCCTCGAGGAACGAGGCCTCGCACAGCAGCGCGTCGGCCGCCGCGGCCAGGCGGCCCAGCGCCGCGCACGGGCCGGTATCGGCGGAGTAGGCCAGCGCCGCGCCGCCGTGCTCCAGCCGGAAGCCGAACGTCTCCACGGGGTGGTTCATGTGCGCGGCGGTGACCCGCAGCGGCCCGATCTCCATCGTCCCCGGGGCCAGGGTCCGGAACTCGAACGCGTCGGTCATGCTGGTGCCCTCACCGCCCAGGGCGGCCGACAGCCGGTCGGCGGCGCCGGCGGGCGCGTAGACCGGCAGCCGGGGCCGCCGGCCGTCCGGATGGTAGGTCCGGGCCACCGAGTACCCGCACATGTCCAGGCAGTGGTCGCCGTGCAGGTGGCTGAGGCAGACCGCGTCCACTTCGTCCAGCCCGCAGTAGCGCTGGAGCGGGCCGAGCGCACCGCTGCCCAGGTCCATGACCAGCCGGAATCCGTCGGCCTCGATCAGGTAGCAGGAGGCCGCGCTGTCCGGGCCGGGGAAGCTCCCCGCGCATCCGACGATGGTGAGCTGCATGATCACCTAGGCTAGCCGGGTTCCGCGGCCCGGCACCTACCCAAACCGCTGGCAAAAGGGCATGATCCCACCAAAGTCTTGTGGCCGGGGCCGCCGCGGCACCCGGTTCCTGCGGAGGTGCGATGACCGAGAAGACGGCCAGTGAGGCCGCCGAGCTGTCCCCGGCGCTGGCCGAGCCCACGGTGCACGTCCGCCGGGGCTGGATCGCCGGCCTCGGGCTGGCGTCCCTGGGCATGTGGATGGCCTCGCTCACCCCGCTCCAGGTCAGCCTGCCGCAGCAGCTTCAGGACATCACCCCGCACCACAAGTACCTGGCGCTGGCCCTGGTCTCGGCGGTCGGCGCGATCTCGTCGGTGATCGCCACCCCGCTGGCCGGCGCCCTGTCCGACCGCACCACCAGCAACCGGGGGTTCGGCCGGCTGCGGGGCCGCCGGCACCGCTGGACGCTGAGCATGGCCGTGCTGGCGGCCATCTGCCTGGCCCTGATCGCCAAGCAGGACTCGGTGCTGGGCGTGGCCGTGTTCTGGGTCCTGTTCAGCGCATTCCAGAACGGCGAGTACGCCAGCCTGTCGGCCGCGATCCCCGATCACGTCCCGGTGCGCCAGCGGGCCACCGTGGCGGGCTGGGTGGGCATGCCCCAGGCCCTGGGCCTGGTCGTCGGGACCGTCCTGGTCGTGCAGGTGTTCACCATCAACACCAAGTCCGGCCTGACCAGCGGCTACGTGACGCTAGCCGTGCTCATGCTGCTGCTGGCCATCCCGTTCGTGCTGTTCACCAAGGACTACCCGCTGGAGGCTCACCTGGCCGACCGGCTCAGCCTGCGCAAGCTGGTGGCCGCCTACTGGATCAGCCCGCGGCGGTATCCGGACTTCGGCTGGGCCTGGCTGACCCGGTTCCTCAACGCGCTGGCCATCGCCATGGGCACCCTGTACCTGCTCTACTTCCTCAAGGGCCCGGTGCACTACAAGCACCCGGACCAGGGCCTGCTCGTGCTGATCCTGATCTACACGATCTGCGTGGTGATCACCGCCGTGGTGGGCGGGATGATCTCCGACCGGATCGGCAAGCGCAAGATGATCGTCACCCTCAGCGGCGCGCTCCAGGGCGTGGCCGCCCTGCTGCTGGTGTTCGTGGAGACCTGGCCCGCGGCCATGGTCGCCGCGGTGCTGTTCGGCGCGGGCTTCGGCGCCTACCTGGCGGTGGACCAGGCGCTGATCACCCAGGTGCTGCCCGCGGCCGCCGACCGGGCCAAGGACCTGGGCATCATCAACATCGCCATCGTGGCCCCGAGCGCGGTCGGCGCGGTGCTGGCCGGGGCGCTGGTCACCGTCGGCAGCTACCCCACGCTGTTCGCGGGCACGGCCGTGGCCGCGGCGCTGGGCTCGATCCTGGTCTGGCGGATCAAGAGCGTGCCGTAGCCCTGGCCCCGTCCGGCCGCGGCCGCACCGCGCCGCGGCCGACCCGGGCTAGCTGCCTGCTCTGCGCCACCAGCGCGTCGGCCGCGTCCCAGACTTCGGCCTCCTCGTCGAACCACCCGCCGCCCACGTGGCGGCAGCGGGCGGCCACCCGCAGCGGGCCGGGAACGGGCACGGCGCGCATGTACCAGGTCAGCTCGACGGTCGGCGCCCAGCCCGTGGCGCCCAGGCCGAACACCACCGGCGGCAGCCCGTCCACGGCCAGGGCCAGCAGGAAGGCGTCGGGGTCGCGGGGCTCGCGCAGCCCGAAGTAGCCGCGCATCTCGGGCTGCCCCGACGGGCGGCCCTGGCGCCAGCCGGTGGTGGCCGGGTCGAGCAGCATCGAGACCTGGTGGGCGTAGCCCGCGGTGCCGTCCTCGGCGACCGAACCCCGCCACGGGCCCAGGTCGACGCAGTCCTCGATGGGCGGGACGTCCGGCGGTGCCCCGGTCCAGCTCAGCTCGCTCCCGCCGGGCTCGCCGCTGGCCGGCACCCGCCCGGTGGTCACGGACATGTCCAGCACCGGCTCCCCGCCCTGCTCCAGGGTGGCCCGCGCGGTGGCGGCCGTCTTGCCCCGCTTCAGCCAGGTGACCTGGATCCGCGCGGGCTCCAGCCGGGCCACCCGCAGGAAGTTCGCCGTCGTGGCCACCGGGTGCGGATTGGGCGAGTCGTCCAGCACCGCCCGCAGCACGGTCGCGATCAGCGCGCCGCCGTTCACCGCCGGCGGGGCGTTCCCGCCGGGCGCGACCAGCGCGAACCGGGCGTCGGGCCGGGCCTCGTACCGCCCATCGGCCAGGCGCGTGACGGCCGTGGCCTCGTCGAAGACCGTGCCGGAGACCGTCATGCCCACAGCTGGCCTTCGAGCCTGGCCTCGGCCTCTTCCAGGGTGCCGCCGTAGGCCCCGGTGGACAGGTACTTCCACCCGCCGTCGGCCACCAGCAGCGCGATGTCGGCCCGCTCTCCCCTGGCCCGGGCCTTGGCCCCGATGGCCAGCCCGGCGTGCAGCACGCAGCCGGCCGAGATGCCCGCGAACAGCCCCTCGGACTCCAGCAGCTGCCGGGTCCGGCGCAGCGCGTCCGGCGCCGACACCGAGAACCGGGAGGTCAGCACCGACTCGTCATACAGCTCGGGGACGAACCCCTCGTCGATGTTGCGCAGTCCGTAGACCAGCTCGCCGTACCGCGGCTCGGCCGCGATGATCTGCACGTCCGGCCGGTGCTCGCGCAGGTACCGGCCCGTGCCCATGAGCGTGCCCGTGGTGCCCAGGCCGGCCACGAAGTGGGTGATCTCGGGCAGGTCGGCCAGCAGCTCAGGCCCGGTCGTCTCGTAGTGGGCGAGCGCGTTGTTCTCGTTGCCGTACTGGTAGAGCATCACCCAGGACGGGTTGGCGGCGGCCAGCTCCTTGGCCACCCGCACCGCCTCGTTGGAGCCGCCGGCGGCCGGCGAGAAGATGATCTCCGCGCCGTAGGCCTCCAGCAGCTCGCGCCGCTCAGCGGAGGTGTTCTCCGGCATCACGCAGATCAGCCGGTACCCGCGCAGCCGGGCCACCATGGCCAGCGAGATGCCCGTGTTGCCCGAGGTCGGCTCCAGGATCGTGGCGCCCGGCGTCAGCAGGCCGTCCTTCTCCGCCGCCGCGACCATGTAGAAGGCGGCCCGGTCCTTGACCGAGCCGGTCGGGTTACGGTCCTCCAGCTTGGCCCACAGCCGCACGTCGGGCCCGGGCGACAGCCGGGGCAGGCCGACCAGCGGCGTGCCGCCGAGTGAGTCGAGCAGATTGTCGTAGCGCATGTCGACCCTCGCCGGGCCCGCCGCCGGCGGGCGTCAGCCCGCGCCGCCGGCGACCGCCGGGAGCACGGTGACGGTGTCCCCGTCGTGCACCTCGGCCGCCAGGCCGCCCAGGAACCGGACATCCTCGTCATTGAGGTACACGTTCACGAAACGCCGCAGGCCGCTGTCGTCGACCAGCCGCTCCCGCAGGCCGTCGTACTGCTTGTTCAGGTCGAAGATCAGCTCGTCCAGCGTGCCGCCGGACCCCTCGACCGCCTTGGCGCCGGAGGTGTAGGTGCGCAATATCGTCGGGATGCGTACCTCGATGGCCATGAGTTCTGCTCCAGTCGTGGGGATGGCTGTCCACTGCGGTCCAACCGGCCGCCAAGCCGGATCATTCCGCCGCTGTGCCGTCGAGGGGGGACGACCCCCCTAGCCCCCCCGCGTCGCCTGCCGGCGACAGAACCGGGACGTCCTCCTCAGTCACAACGCCGTCGACAATGCGGAACGAGCGGAACTCGTCGGCGTCCTCGTCCCTGGTCGAGACCAGCACATAGTGCGCGCCCGGCTCGCTGGCGTAGGAGACGTCCGTCCGCGACGGGTAGGCCTCGGTGGCGGTGTGCGAGTGGTAGATCACCACCGGCTCCTCGTCCCGGTCGTCCATCTCCCGCCAGACCCGCAGCTGCTCGAGCGAGTCGAACCGGTAGAACGTCGGCGAGCGCTCGGCGTTCAGCATCGGGATGAACCGCTCGGGCCGGTCGCTGCCCGCCGGGCCGGCGATGACGCCGCACGCCTCGTCCGGGTGGTCGGCCCGCGCGTGCGCGATGATCTTCGCCCGCAGCTCGGGACTGATGGTCAGCATGCAGGCAGCGTAGCCCCCGCCCCCCACCCGCCTCCCCTGCCCTCTTCACTTCCCCCTTCAGGCCAGCGACTCCACGAGGCTCTCCTGGAGGTAGCCCAGCCACTGGTAGACCCCGACGTAGGCGGCGCGCGGGTCCTCGGCGGACAGGTCTTCCATCTGGTCGTCGAAGTCGTCGGTGACCCCGAGCACGACCCCCAGCGACAGCCGCACGTCGTTCAGCGCCCGCAGCCAGGCCTGCGCGTCCTCGGTCTTCAGACGGACCTTGCCCCCGGATTCCGGCAGCGTGTCCAGCACTGTCTGGGCCGCCGCCACCTTGCCCGAGCGCAGGCTGATCTCGGTGTAGCGGCGGAACTCGGCCGACGCGTCCGGGTCGTCGGCGTAGGCGTCCGGCAGCAACCGGGCCAGGATCGGGTCGGCGGGCAGCTCGGCGTTGTCGGACAGCCCGAGCTGCGCGGCCAGCTCGTCCTGGCCGGACTGGTCGTCCTGGCCGGGCTGGTCATCCTGGCCGGGCTGAGTCCCGGCCCGCTCCGGCTCGTCCTCGTCCGACACCAGCTCGATGATCTGGCTGACCAGGCTGCGCACGATGGTGGCCTGGGCCGCCCCGAACCGCGCGGTCACCCCGCCGGTCAGCGCGGGCCGGAAGCCGGCCAGGTCACTCACCGGATCCGCCTCGGGCCACGGTTCCTGTCCGGCGCCAGTCACGAGTCGTGACTCACCGTCGCCCACAGGCCGTAGCCGTGCAGTGTCTCGGCATCGCGCTCCATGGCCTCGCGAGCTCCCGAGGACACCACGGCCTTGCCCTTGTGGTGCACGTCCAGCATCAGCTTCTCCGCCTTCGGCTTGGCGTAGCCGAATACCGTCCGGAACACGTACGTCACGTACGACATGAGGTTAACCGGGTCATTCCAGACAATCGTGACCCACGGCGAGTCGAGGACCGCGTCCTCGTCGGTCCCCGCCTGCTGCACCTCGGCTGGCGCGACGCTCACTCGACATCACCTCCCCGGCACGTACGGTTCTACTCTGCCAGGCTCGCGGCCGTGATGCGCACACGGGCGCGGCCCGGCGCGGCCCGGCCGGCCCGTAGGCTTCCCTGGGTGAGCACTGACTCCCGGTCCCGGGGCAGCACCGCGCTGCTCACCGACCATTACGAGCTGACCATGGTGCGCGCCGCGCTGCACAGCGGCACCGCCGGCCGTCGCTCGGTGTTCGAGGTCTTCGCCCGCTACCTGCCGCACGGCCGCCGGTACGGCGTGGCGGCCGGCGTGGGCCGTCTGCTCGACGCGCTGGAAGACTTCCGGTTCGGCCCCGAGCAGCTGGAGTTCCTGCGCGTGACGGGCATCGCCGACGAGCTGACCCTGCGGTTCCTGAAGACCTACCGGTTCAGCGGTGACATCTGGGGTTACGCCGAGGGTGACTGCTACTTCCCCGGCTCCCCCATCCTGGTCGTGGAGGGCACGTTCGCCGAGGCGGTCATGCTGGAGACCCTGGCCCTGTCGGTGCTCAACCACGACTGCGCCATCGCCGCCGCGGCATCCCGGATGGCGCACGCCGCGGCCGGCCGGCCGCTGATCGAGATGGGCTCGCGGCGCACCCACGAGCAGGCCGCGGTGGCCAGCGCCAGGGCCGCCTACATCGCCGGCTTCGGCTCCACCTCCAACCTTGAGGCCCGGCACCGGTACCAGGTCCCCAGCAGCGGCACCAGCGCCCACGCGTTCACGCTGCTGCACGACAGCGAGCGCGAGGCGTTCAAGGCCCAGGTGGACGCGCTCGGCGCCGACACCACCCTGCTGGTGGACACCTACGGCGTGGCCGCCGCGGTCGGCACCGCGGTGGAGGTGGCCGGCCCCGGCCTCGGCGCGGTCCGCATCGACAGCGGCGACCTGGCCCTGTACGCCCGCCAGGTCCGCGAGCAGCTCGACTCGCTGGGCGCCACTGACACCAGGATCGTGCTGACCGGCGACCTCGACGAGCACTCCATCGCCGCCCTGGCCGCCGCGCCCGTGGACGGCTACGGCGTGGGCACGTCGCTGGTCACCGGCTCCGGCGCGCCGACCGCCGCGCTGGTCTACAAGCTCGTCGCCCGGGCCCAGGATGACGAAGGCGGCGGCCCGCTGCGGCCCGTGGCCAAGCGCTCGGTCGGCAAGCCGTCGCGCGGCGGCCGCAAGTGGGCCGTGCGCGAGGCCGGCCCCGACGGCCGGGCCATCGCCGAGCGGGTCATCGACGCCCCGCCCGAGCCCGGCGCGGGCCGGCCGCTGCTCCAGCACCTGGTGCGCGGCGGCGAGATTGTCGGCCGCGAGCCCCTCGGCGCCGCCCGGACCCGGCACCGCGCCGCCGTCGCGGAGCTCCCCCCGCACGCCCTGGCCCTGTCCCGCGGCTACCCGGCCATCCCCACCACGTTCACGCCCGACACCGAGTAACAGGCTCGGTCCCCCCGCCCCGCCCCGCCCCACCGGCCACGCGAGCCCCCCAGCGACGGACCAGTTCAGATCATGGGGTCCATGGGCCCGACGATCCGAACTGTTCCCCGGGCACGAAGCGGATGTGGCTGATGGGGCGCCCAGGCGAGTCCCGCTGGCCCCGCCGGTCACACCGGCCCCACGCTCCAGGATCAGTTCAGATCGTCCGTGCCATGACCCGGACGATCCGAACTACTCCCGCTGGGTGTGGGCCGTGTGACTGGTGAGGCGAAGGGGGTTGGTGCCGGGTGGGCAGCTTGGGGAGACTGGCCGGCTACGGCGGGGGCTGGGCGGGGCGAGTCCCGGGCGGTAGCGTCGGGCGGGTGCGGGCGCTGGTGGTCGTGGACGTGCAGAACGACTTCTGCGAGGGCGGGTCGCTGGCCGTGACCGGCGGGACCGCCGTGGCCAGGGCCATCACCAGGTTCCTGGCCGGTCCTGAGGCCCGCGACTACGCCCACGTGGTGGCCAGCCAGGACTACCACGTCGACCCCGGCGACCACTTCTCGGCCCGGCCCGACTTCACCCGGACCTGGCCCGTGCACTGCGCCGCGGGCACGCCCGGCGCCGAATTCCACCCGGACCTGGACACCAGCCAGGTCGACGAGGTGTTCCGCAAGGGCGCCTGGACCGCCGCCTACAGCGGCTTCGAGGCCGCCAGCGGCGACGGGACCGGGCTGGCCGGCTGGCTGGCCGCCCGCGGGGTGACGGAGCTGGACGTGGCGGGCCTCGCCACCGACTACTGCGTGCGGGCCACCGCCGCCGACGCCGTCGCCGCCGGGCTGGAGACCCGGGTGCTGCTCGGGCTGACAGCAGCCGTCGACCCGACCACGGCCCAGGAGGCACTCGCCTCCCTGCGCGCGGCCGGCGTCACGCTGACCGGTACGCCGCTAGCCGACTAGCCGGCCCCGCCGCCCTCGGGCAGCGACTCGTAGATCTTCTTGCACTCCGGGCAGACCGGGAAGCGCTTGGGATCACGACTAGGCACCCAGACCTTGCCGCACAGAGCAACCACCGGAGTGCCGCTCACCGCGCTATCGACGATCTTGTCCTTGAGGACGTAGTGCGCGAAGCGCTCGTGATCGCCGTCCCCGTGGGAGAGGTCGGGCCGGACGTCGGTCTCCTGGCGAGTGTCACTGCCAGGCAGGACTTCTGTGCTCACAAGGGCTGAGTGTACCCGCGCCGGTTAGTTGAGAACCGGGTCATCCGGATACGTGGCGATCAGGGCCAGGTCGCCGCCCTGGCGGCGCAGCACGGTCGGCCACAGCCGCTCCGGCTCGGTGATGAACGCGTCGGCGGGCTCGCCGGCCAGCACGTACCAGGCGCCCTCGTCGATCTCGGCCCGCAGCTGGCCGGCGCCCCAGCCCGCGTAGCCGGCGAACACCCGGAACGAGCTGATCCCGTCGGCCAGCAGCTCGGGCGGCGCCTCCAGGTCGACCAGGCCGACCCTGGCCATCAGCGGCGAGCCCTCCAGCGAGCGCCAGCCGAGCGGCTCGTCCTCGCCGCGGGCCAGGGCCAGGGCCAGGGCGCTGTTGGGCGACACCGGGCCGCCCCTGAACACCACCGGCGGGCCGGTGACCAGCTCGGTCCAGGCTTCCAGCACCTGGCCCAGCGGAACCTCGCTGGGCCGGTTCAGCACGACGCCCAGGGTGCCCTCGGCGGTGTCATCCTCGACGACCAGGATCACGGTCCGCCGGAAGTTGGGGTCACCCAGCAGCGGGGTGGCCGCGAGAAGCTGACCGGTGAGAGATTCATCCGCCACAGTCCCATGATGCGCCAGGCGGCGACGGGATGGCAGCCCGACCCGGCCGCGTTAACCTGAGTGATGCCCACGGATACCACCGCGGCCATGGGGCCCGCGACCACGGCACTGCCGGACACGGCGCTGGCCGACCCGGCTCTGGCTGACAAGGCACCGGCGGACACGGCGCCAGCCGGGCCGGACATCGACGTGGCCCGGCTGCGCGCCGCGATCATGCACCTGTCCCGGCGCCTGCGCAAGCACGACCTGGCCGACCTGACGCCAACCCAGCTGTCCGCCCTGGCCACCGTGGCCCGCGACGGGCCGCTCAAGCTGGGCGACCTGGCCGCGGCCGAGCGCATCGCGCCGTCCACGCTGACCCGGCTGGTCAGCGCCCTGGGGGAGCGCGGGTACCTGGCCCGCGGGCCGGTCCCCGGAGACGCCAGGGCGAGCATGGTGTCGGTCACCGAGGCGGGCACGCTGGTGCTGCGCCGGATCAAGCAGGAGACGACCGCCCTGCTCACCGACAGCCTGCTGACGCTGCCGCCCGACCAGCTCGCCGCGCTGGCCGCGGCCCTGCCCGCCCTGGAGCATTTGGGTGAATAGCACAGCGCGGCTAGAGCCGCAGGCTGAACACGGTCGCCTCGAGTACCTGGGCGGCTAGCGCGGCCGCGGCCGCTAGAACAGCAGGCTGGACAGCGTCGCCCGGGCCTTGGTCACCCGCGCGTCCCTGGGCGGGAAGATCTCGAACAGCCCGAGCAGGTGCCGCCGGGCCTTGTCCCGCTCCTCGCCCGCGGTCACCCGGATGACGTCGAGCAGCCGGGTGAAGCTGGCGTCGATCCGGCCCATCGCCAGGTCGATGTCGGCCACCCGGGCCTGGGCGTCCACGTCGTCGGGGCGGTCGGTGGCGGCCTGGCGGGCGCTGGCCTGGTCGTAGGACTCGACCCGGCGCAGCAGCTCGACCTGGCGCAGGCCCATGGTGGCCATCGGGTCGCCGGGCGTGGCCGCCAGCACCTTCTCGAACGCGGCCGCGGCGGCGTTCAGGTCACCGCGCTCCATGGCCTCCTGGGCCTCGACGAACGCCGGGTCGCCCATGGGGCCGTCCGGCCCGTCCATGCCGAAGTCCTGCCCGCCGGGCTCGGCGCCGTCGGCACTGGCGGCCGCGCCGGGGGCCAGCCCGAACTGCTCGGCGACCTGCATGACCTGGCCGATCCAGCTCTTGACCTGGGCCTCGGGCATGGCGCCCAGGAAGCCGTCGGCCACCTGGCCGGCCACCACGGCCACGACCATGGGGATGCTCTGGACCTGCAGGGCGGCGCTGAGCTGCGGGTTGGCGTCGACGTCGACCTTGGCCAGGATCCAGGCGCCGTCCGCCTCGCCGGCCAGCTTCTCCAGCACCGGGCTGAGCTGCTTGCACGGCCCGCACCACTCGGCCCACAGGTCCACGATGACCGGGACCGTGCGTGACCTGGCGACGACTTCGTCGTTGAACGTCTCGTCGGTGACGTCGATGACATTGCCCGCCGGGGCGTCGACCGCTCCGGCCGGCGGGGGCTGGGCCGCACGCTGCCTGCGCTGCGCCGCGGCCTGCCGGGCGCCCAGGTCTACGGCGCCCTGGAGAGAGAAAGCCTGGGGCTGCTGCGTCATGCCTCCATCCTGCCCCATGCCGCGAATTGCTCGCGCCATCGGTGGCCGCGCCCGGCGAGCCGGGTCGGGCCGCGGACCCATTTGTTAGTGATAAATCGCTCAGAACGCGGGGGCCTCGGCGTACCCGCCCCACTCCGCGCGCAGGGCGTCGCAGATCTCCCCCAGGGTGGCCTCGGCGCGGGCGGCGGCGATCATCGGCGGGATCATGTTGTCGCCGCTGCGCGCGGCGGCCAGCATCGCCGCCAGCGCGGCCTCCACGGCGGCGGAGTCCCTGGCCGCCCGCCGGGCGCCGAGGGCGCGGGACTGCTCGACCTCGACCTCGTGGCTGACCCGCAGGATCTCGATGGGCTTCTCCACGGTGTCGGTGTGGCAGTTCACGCCGACGACGCGCTTGTCGCCCTTCTCCAGCTTGCGCTGGTAGGCGAACGAGGCCTCGGCGATCTCGGCCATGAACCAGCCGTCCTCGATGCCGCGCAGGATCCCGCCGGTCATCGACCCGTCCGGGCTCATCGCCCGGATCTTGGCGAAGATCTCCTCGGCCTCGGCCTCCAGCCGGTCGGTCAGCGCCTCCAGGTACCAGGACCCGCCGAGGGGGTCGGCCACGCTGGCCACGCCGGTCTCCTCCATGATCACCTGCTGGGTGCGCAGCGCGATCTCGGCCGCCTTCTCGCTGGGCAGCGCGAGCACCTCGTCCAGGGCGTTGGTGTGCAGCGAGTTGGTGCCGCCGAGCACGGCGGCGAGCGCCTCGATGGAGGTGCGCACGACGTTGTTGTCGGGCTGCTGGGCGGTCAGCGAGACGCCGGCCGTCTGGGTGTGGAAGCGCAGCCACTGAGCCCGCTCGGTGCGGGCGCCGTAGACGTCGCGCAGCCACCGGGCCCAGATCCGCCGGGCGGCGCGGAACTTGGCGATCTCCTCGAAGAAGTCGATGTGGGCGTCGAAGAAGAACGACAGGCCGGGCGCGAACGTCTCGATGTCCAGCCCGCGGGACAGGCCCAGCTCCACGTAGCCGAACCCGTCGGCCAGCGTGAACGCGAGCTCCTGCGCGGCCGTGGAGCCGGCCTCGCGGATGTGGTAGCCGGACACCGACAGCGGCTTGTAGTCCGGGATCTCGCGCGCGCAGTACTCCATCAGGTCGGCGATCAGCCGCAGGTGAGGCTCGGGCGGGAACAGCCACTCCTTCTGCGCGATGTACTCCTTGAAGATGTCGGTCTGGAGCGTGCCGTTGAGCCGGCCGACGTCGGCGCCCTGCCGCTGCGCGGCGGCCAGGTACATGCAGAACACCGGCACGGCCGGGCCGATGATGGTCATGGACGTGGTGATGTCGGCCAGCGGGATGCCGGAGAACAGGGTGTCCATGTCGGCCGCGGAGTCAATGGCCACGCCGCAGTGGCCGACCTCGCCCGCCGAGCGCGGGTCGTCGGAGTCCCGCCCCATCAGCGTGGGCATGTCGAACGCGACGGACAGGCCGCCGCCGCCCGCGGCGAGCAGCATCTTGTAGCGCTCGTTGGTCTGGACGGCGTTGCCGAACCCGGAGAACTGGCGGATGGTCCAGGCCCGGCCCCGGTAGCCGCCGGGGTACAGGCCGCGGGTGAACGGGAACTCGCCGGGCCAGCCGATCCGCTCGAAGCCGGGCACGACGGCGCCCTCGGGCGGGCCGTAGACGGGCTCCAGCTCCAGGGCCGACAGGGTGGTGAAGTCGGCGTCGCGCTTGCGGGAGCGGTCATACCGCTGCTGCCAGCGCGCGTGCCCATCGTCGGGCTGGGCGTCGGGCAGGGCGTCGGGCAGGGCATCGGGCTGAGTGTCTGGTCGAGTGTCCATGAGACGTTCCCCCGAGCTGGTAGCCGCGATCTAGATAGTTGGACGTCCTACTATCTCGGGCCCAGTTTACGCGAGTTCCAACCAGCGAGCGCAGTGCGGCGTCCTAAGTGTTGCTCAGGCCCGTCGGGGGCCCTGAGCAATGGCCGGCGGCCGGCGGCCGGATCTGGGTCAGGAACGCGACGGGAAATGTGGTACAACCAATGCGTTATCGCAGCGATCTGGGGTGCGGCGCGGTTCTCGGGGATGTCGTGGCTGTGGCGGCGCCCTGGTCGGGGGGGCCGGCGCCGGCGGCTAGTCGAGGGAGCTCAGTGGCGGCCAGGCTCCGCACGGCCGACCAGCAGGCCGCGGAGGACCTCTTCAACGCGTGCTACCCGCGGCTCGCGGGCTGGGTCCGGCGCCTGGTCGACGACGACGAGACGGCGCACGAGATCGCGTCCGAGGCGTTCACCCGCCTGCTGGCCCGGTGGACCGGGCTGGACAGCCCGCAGAGCTACCTGTACATGATCGCGACCAACCTGGTCCGGGATCACTGGCGCAAGTCGGGGCGCGAGCGCAAGGCGATCCGGACGATGACCGCGGGCGCCCCGGCCGATCCCGCCTATCATCCAGCCCAGGATGTGGACGTCCGCGCGCTGATCGAGCAGCTCCCGACCCGGCTGCGCAGCGCGTTCCTGCTCCACTACTACGCCGGCTTCGGCGTGCGCGAGGTGGCGACCATGCTCGGCCGCCCGGAGGGAACCGTGAAGGCCGACCTCTACCACGCGCGGGCCCGCCTGAAGGCGGCGCTAGGAGATGCCCGTGACTGACCGACACGACGAGATCGAGGACTGGCTTGGCGCCGAAGTGCACCCGCTCGCCCCGCCGCCGGGCACCTTTGAGCGCGTCCAGCGCCGGGCCCGCCGCCGCAAGGCCAGTCAGCTGCTGGTGACCGCGGCCGCCGCGGTCGTGGTCATCGCCGGCGCGGTGATCGCCCCCACGGTCGTGCCCTCGCTGCTGGCCAGCAACAGCCATCACCTGAGCTCGGCGGCCGTCGGCAGCAAGACGCCCGGCGTGACCAGCACGCCGGCCAACAGCACGAGCAAGTCGTCGCCCCCGTCTTCGTCGTCCCCGGCGACATCCAGCTCGGCGGCGGCCGGCGGAACGGCCTTGTCGATGACGACGTCAGGCACCCCGGCGCCGCCCAACTTCCAGCCGACCTCGATCACCATGATCAGCCCGTCCGTCGGCGCGGTGATCGGCCAGGCGGGTACGCCAGGGAACTGCTCGAACCCGGACCCGCACATCTGCACCTCGCTGGCGGGCACCTCCACCGACGGGCAGAGCTGGTACGGGATCAGCGCCCCGAGCACCGGTGCCCCAGCCGGCCCGACGGGCGCGGGTCAGCTGCGCTTCCTCAACATCGACCACGCCTGGGCCTACGGCCCGCAGCTGTACGCCAGCAGCGACGGCGGCCGGAGCTGGACCGGGCCCGAGGACACCCACGGCCTGCGGGTGACCGACCTGGAGACGGCCGGGAGCCGGGCGTTCGCGCTGCTGGGCCGCTGCCAGGGCACGGGCGCGTCCTACGCGTCGGACTGCTCCCGGTTCACGCTGTACTCCACGGCCGAGGGCAGCACCTCGCTGCAGCCGGTGCGGCTGGAGCTCCCGGCGGCCCAGCGCGCCACCGCGATGGGCACGGCCGGCCTGGCCTCCTCGGCCATGCTCGTGCTCACCGGCGGCCCGGCCGCCGGCCAGGGCTACCTGCTGGCTCCGTCGGGCGCCATCCTCACCGGGTCGCTGGCCGGCAGCCCGTGGCGGTACGCCGGCAAGGCCCCGTGCACGCCGGGCGCCGCGTCCGGCAGCGGCGCGCCGCTCGGCGCTCAGCTGGCGGCCGGGAACACCCGGCTGCTGATCAACTGCGCCAGCACCGCGGGCGGCACGGGCGGGACGGGCGGCGCCCGGACGGGCACGGGCAGCGGGTCCCAGCAGACCAAGAACCTGTTCGCGTCCTCGTCCGGCGGCGCCCGCTGGACGAAGGTCAGCCAGCCCCCGGCGGACGGGCAGGCCACCTCGCTGGCCACCGCGAGCCAGGGCCAGGTGGTGCTGGCCACCACCGCCGGCATCGACTTCTCGCCCGACGGCACCACCTGGCAGGCCGCGACGATCACCGGCGGGCCGCCGCCGGGTGGCTTCCGCTACGTCGGGATGACCAGCGCCACCCAGGGCGTCGCCGTCCCGGCCAACGCCAGCCTGGGCGAGGTCTACGTCACCACCGACGGCGGCCAGACCTGGACCGCCAAGCCGATTCGCGGCTGACCGGCGTTCAGGATCCCGGGGTACGGTCGGGAGTGAAGTCGCCCGCCGCGACGCGCAGGCGGCGCAGCATGGCCGAGATGTCCTCAAGCTGCCCGTCGGAGTAGCCGCCCATGCCGAACTCCGCCGCCATCAGGTCGGCCGTGGCCGCCGCCACCACCTCGCGCCCGGTGGCGGTGATCTCGGCCAGCGTGCCGCGGCCGTCCTCCGGGTTGGGCTTGCGGACCACGTGGCCCTGCTTCTCCAGCCGGTCGATGGTGTTGGTCACGCTCGTCGGGTGCACCATCAGCCGCTGGCCGATCAGCCGCATCGGCAGCTCGCCCTCGCGGCTGAAGGTGAGCAGCACCAGGGCCTCGTAGCGGGCGAACGTCAGCCCGTAGGGCCGCAGCAGGCCGTCCAGCTCGGCCAGCAGGATCTGCTGCACCCGCATGATGGCCGTGACCGCCGCCATCGCCCGGGCGTCGCCGAACCGGCTGGCCCAGATCTGTGCGGCCCGCTCAATCGGGTCGAAAGGCAAGTCCAGCGGCTTGGGCACAGGCACAAGCTACCGGTCCGGGCGAAATGAGGTGCGGGTGAGGCGGATGTGTTTCCGGGGTGAGCCACGGGGTGACCCGGGGGTGATCCGCGGGTGACTCCCGAACCGGGCCGGAATCACCCGGCGCGCCTGTGGACATGCGTGTTTACAGAACGTTATATTGCCTGCTTGAGAGCCATGTGACCACACAAAATCGGGGGATAATGTGGGTCCGGAGACTTTGTCGTGCCGATGACGGCGTCATGCCGATGACGGCCGTACTGGCCGCCGGGGTCGGCGTCCGGCATGGCTGGGGCTGGTCGCTGCGGTCGGCGAGCTTCCGCCTGGAATCCCCGCCGTCCGGCCAGCCCGCGCTGGGCATCCTGATCCCCGAGCACGGCGCGGGCAGCGCCGTGGTGGACCTGCTGTCCGGCGTCGTCTCGCCCAGCTACGGCGAGCTGCGCGTGCTCGGCGAGGACATGCGCACCGAGCGCGGCCGGGCCGCCGCGCGGGCCCGGATCGGCGTCGCGCACCGCACCAGCCGGGCCCGGCCCGGCATCAAGATCCGCGGCCTGGTCGAGCAGGCCGCCCGGCGGGCCCGCCTGCCGCGCCGCGAGCGCCCCGTGCTGACCGCCGCCATCCTGGACCGGCTCAAGCTGACCCCGTGGGCCGACGTGTCGCTGCGGGCCGCCCCCGATCCCGTGGCCCGCCGCGCCCGGCTGGCCGCGGCGGCCGTGCACCAGCCCGAGCTGCTGCTCATCGACGGCCTGCTCGACGACCTGTCCCCCGGCGACGCCGCGGCCCTCGCCGACAGCATCAGGGACATCGGCGCCGACACCGGCATCGTCGCGGCCGGCAACGACGCCGACTGGCTCGCCCTGGCCTGCCCCGAGATCCTCACCCTGGCCGACGGCATCCTGGTCGGCGCCTGACGCGCGCCGGCGCACGGGCCGGGCTGCCATAGGCTCCGACAATGGACTGGAGTCTGCTCGGCTGCGGGCGATCCGGACATGTCACCTACGCGCCCGATGAGCCTGGCGTGCGCGCGCAGCTCAGCGCCACCACGGCCACCACGGCCACCACGGCCACCGCCACCACCGCCACCACCGCGACGGGCGAGGCCTGGCTGTGCCTGCGCTGCGCCAGCTACGTGCCCGGTCCGGCCGAAGCCAGCGGTCCGGCCCGCGACGCGCCACGGGTCCGCCGCGGTCTGCAGATCCGCAGCCTGCTCATCCTGCGGATCTTCTCCGTCGAGCGGTTCCTGCGCGCGCTGCTGTTCCTCGGCCTGGCCGTGCTGCTCTGGCAGTTCAAGCACTCCCAGCACTCCATCGAGGCCGCCTTCGACCGCGAGCGGCCGATCCTGCGCGAGCTGTTCCGCCAGCTCGGCTTCAACATCGATCACTCCAAGCTGGTCGGCCTCATCCAGCACGCGCTGGCCCTGAGCGCCACCTCGCTCACCCTGGTGGCCATCGGCCTGGCCGCCTACGCCGCCATCGAGGTGGTCGAGGGGGTGGGGCTGTGGCTGGCCCGGCGCTGGGGCGAGTACTTCGCCATGGTGGCCACGTCGCTCGGCCTGCCGGTGGAGATCTACGACCTGACCCGTAAGGTCACGGTCACGGCGCTGATCTTCCTGGCCGTGAACCTGGCGCTGGTCGTGTACCTGGTAGCCACCAAGCGGCTGTTCGGAGTCCGGGGCGGCAAGCGCGCCTACGAGTCCCGACTGCGCAGCGACTCCGTCATGGAGCAGGCCATCGCCGCCGCCTCGCCCGACATCGTCTCGCCCGACGCCGCCTCGCCCCCGGCCCGCCCCGGCGTCACTCCCCCGACCGCCGCTTCGGGCCCACCTGCCGCCACCTCACCCGGCGCGTCCCCTGCACCAGGCGCCCCGACCAGCACACAGGAGGCGGCCGCCATGTCAGCCCCGACGGATCCGGACGGGACGGCTGGGACGGGCACGGCCCACTCGGACGGGATGGACGGGACCGGCGGCGCGGATGCGACTGGCACGGAGTCCGCCGCCGACCCCCGGTCGGCCGAGCCGGTCGGCCGACACCGCGCCACACCTGCCACATCCGCGCCGCCTGCCCCAGGCCCGCACCCATAGTCAGGCCGCCGCTCACGCGAACTGGCCGTGGATGTCCCGTTCGTAACGCCCGCTGTCGCTGTCGATATGCGCTCTCTGGCTGGTCTTGCGGTGTCGGGGTCCCGCCATGATCGTGACCGGGCTTCCGCAGGCTGGCGCGGTAAGCCGGTCACGATCAGGACGGCCCGAGATAAGGGCGGACGGCAGGCCAGCTAGCCCGACTTTCCGATGATCATGGCCTGGTGAGACCTGGCCGGGTCCGGGTAGGACTCGTTTCCCCTGATGACGCGCTGTGGCGGTGCTTGCCCTAGTCCGCGAAACGGTGTATTACCCATATATGGCATCGATCGTGGGGAAGAAGCGCGGCAGGGCCACGTACTACTACCTGGCGGAGTCCGCCCGCGTGGACGGCAAGCCCAGGATCATCTCGCAGGAGTACCTGGGGACCGCGGAAGAGCTGGCGGCCGCGATGCGCGGCGGCGGGCTGGGCCTGCCGGACCGGACCGGGCACCGGGAGTTCGGCGCGGTCGCCGCGGCATGGGGCGTGCTGGAAGATCTCGGCGTGGCGGGGATCGTCGACGAGGCAGCCGGCCCCCGCCCGGCCGGGCAGCCGCTGTCTACCGGGACGTACCTGGCGCTGGCGGCGCTGAGCCGGCTGGTCGCCCCGTGCTCGAAGTCCGCCTTCGCGGACTGGTGGAAGACCACCGCCGGGGCCCGGTTCACCAAGATCCCCGCCAGCGCGCTGGACCACCGCCGGTTCTGGGACGCGATGCACGCCGTCACCCTCGATCAGCTGGAGAGGATCAGCCTGGCGATCGCGATGCGCATCGTCGGCGCATCCGGGGTGGACGTCTCCTCGGTCGCGCTGGACATGACCAACTTCGCTACCTTCATCGGCACGGCGAACGGGAGAGCGCCCATCGCGCAGCGGGGCAGGGCCAAGCAGAAACGCTCCGACCTGCGGCTGGTCGGCCTGGGCCTGGTAGTCACCCGGGACGGCGGGATCCCGCTGACCTGGCGCGCCTACCCCGGCGACCGGCCTGACGTCACCCAGTTCACCGCGATGATCGACCAGCTCCGCGGCCAGTACGAGACGGTCGCCGCCGCGGCCGGCATTCCGCCCGGCGCGCCGGGCCTGACCGTGGTCTTCGACGCCGGGCAGAACTCCGAGGCGAACTTCGCCCACCTGGCCGGCACCGGGCTGCACTACATCGGGTCGGTGCCGGCCAGCGACTGCCCGGACCTGACCGCCCTGCCCGCCTCCGCCCGCACCCTCGTCGGCAGCGACCGGTTCGGCGGGCTGACCGCCTTTGACACCCGCCGCGAGGTCTACGGCGCGCAGCGGCGCGCCATCCTGACGCACTCACCCGAGCTGCACAAGAGCCAGGCCGCCGGGTTCGACGGCACCACCCTGGCCAAGGCCGGCAAGAAGCTGGACGACCTGGCCGCCACCCTGGCCCGCGGCAAGACCCGCCGCGGCAGGGACAAGGTGGAAGCCGAGATCACCGCGATCACCCGCAAGCCCTGGGTCCGGCGGGTCATCACCTGGCAGCTGGCCGGCGAGGCACCCAGAGACCTGCGCCTGACCTGGTCCGCGGACCCGGCCGCGCGCGCCGCCCTCGAAGAAGAGATCTTCGGCAAGCACGTCCTGATCACCGGTCACGACGACTGGCCCGTCGCGGAAGTCGTCGCCGGGTACCGGTCCCAGTCCGAAGCCGAGTTCTCCTTCCGCCAGCTCAAGGACACCCGCGTCGTATCCTTCTCCCCGATGCACCACTGGACCGAGCACAACATCCGCGTCCACGTCTTCACCTGCGTCCTGGCCCTGCAGATCGCCCACCTCATGCGCCGCGCCGCTGCCCGCGCCGGCCTGGACCTGTCCGTTCGCGCCCTGCTCGGCGAGCTCGCCGGGATCGGCGAGACCGTCCTGCTCTACCAGGGCGGCCGCGGCCGCCCCCGAGCCCACCGCATTCTCACCGAGACCAGCCCGGTCCAGGACAAGCTCACCGAGACCTTCGGCCTCGCCCGCTACGCCCCCAGGCGCTGACATGGGTAATACGCGAATTCCGCCCCCCATGCCATAGCTGACCAGCAGAAATACTCAACCGACACCATGATCATCGGAAAGTCGGGCTAG
>JBOHCO010000148.1:0-5234 GCA_050698895.1 Streptosporangiaceae bacterium | reverse complement strand
CGGATCGCGGTCATCGACGGCGCCGCCGAGCTGGCCCGCTGGCAGCCCGTGCTGGACCGGCTGCCGGGCCTGCGGCACGTCATCGTGCGGGACCCGGCCGCCTGCCCGGCCGGCGAGCCGTTCCTGACCTGGGCCGACCTGCTGGCACTGGGCGCCGCCGAGCGGCCGGGCCGGGCCGCCGAGATCGACCGCCGGACCGCGGCCGTCACCCCGGACGACCCGGCCACCCTGCTGTACACCTCCGGGACCACCGGCGCGCCCAAGGGCGTCGTGATCACCCACGCCAGCATCGCCTACGAGCTGGTGACGGTCTCCGCGGCCGGCAACGCGCGGCTGCACGAGCGCTGGGTGTCCTACCTGCCGCTGGCCCACATCGCGGAGCGCATGTTCACCCTCTACCTGGCCATCCACCTCGGCTGGCAGGTCTACTTCTGCCACAACGCCTCAGCCGAGCTGATCGGCACCGTGGGCGAGGTCCGGCCGACCGCCTTCTTCGGCGTGCCCCGGGTGTGGGAGAAGATCCAGGCCGGCCTCCAGGCCCTGCTCGCCGCCGAGGCCGACGAGGGCAAGCGGGCGGCCGTGGCCGCGGCCATGGCTGCCGGCCTGCGCTACGTGCAGAGCTGCCAGTACGGCCAGCAGACCCCGGACGAGATGGCGGCCGAGTTCGCCGCCGCCGAGGAGGCGGTGCTCAGGCCGATCAGGTCCCTGCTGGGCCTGGGCGAGGCCGAGATCGTGGTCAGCGCGGCCGCGCCGCTGCCGCCCGAGGTCGGCGCGTTCTTCGCCGGGCTGGGCCTGCGCATCCTTGACGTGTACGGGATGACCGAGACCACCGGCGCGTTCACCGCCAACACGCTGGAGGAGTTCAAGCTGGGCACCGTGGGCCGGCCGGTCATCGGCACCGAGGTGCGGATCGCCGAGGACGGCGAGATCCTGACCCGCGGACCGCTCAACACCCCCGGCTACGTCAACCTGCCCGAGCAGACCGCCGACCTGCTGGACGACGAGGGCTGGCTGCACACCGGCGACATCGGCACCCTGGACGAGGACGGCTTCCTGGCCGTCATCGACCGCAAGAAAGAGCTGATCATCACGGCCGGCGGCGAGAACGTGGCCCCGGCCGGGATCGAGAACCTGCTGGTCGCCCACCCGCTGGTCGGGCAGGCCCTGGCCTACGGCGACCGCCGTCCCTACGTGGTCGCCGTGCTGACCCTGGACGGCGAGGTCGCCCCGGCCTGGGCCAGGGCCAGGGGCATCGAGCCGGGCTCGCTGGCCGAGCTGGCCGAGCACCCGGCCGTGCTCGAGGCCGTCGGCGAGGCCGTGGCCGCCGCCAACCAGAAGCTGGCCCGGGTCCAGCAGGTCAAGGCCTGGCGGTTGCTGCCGCTGGAGTGGACGGCCGAGAGCGAGGAGCTCACCCCCACGCTCAAGCTCAAGCGGCGGGTCGTGCACGCCAAGTACGCCGACATCATCGACGCCCTCTACGCCGCCCCCGCTTAAGAGCCCGCCCGCCGCCCGCCGCCCGCCCCGCCCGCCGCCGCCTCGTGCGATAACAGCAAGAAGCGGCCGCGCGTGGGCTGGGATGGGCTATGGACTAGGGGCCTTCATGATCGCGGAAATCGGTCAGCGACTATCGCGGACCGACTTCCGGGATCATGAACCCGCGCCTTCCGGCCCGACCGCAGCACGTGATCTGGCCGACCGCAACCACCGCCCCCGTCCACCTCACTGGCCCCGCCAGCCCGGTCTCCCAGGACGGCGATTGTTCAGCCCGCCAGCGACGCGCGGATCGTGACCGAGTCGCGGCCCCGGCTGCGGCGGGCGTCCGGCCATCGGTGGTCGATCATGGCCAGCATCCGCGCGTTCTCCGGCAGCACGTCCATCACCAGCTCGGCCGATCCCCGCCCGGCTGCGCGGCGGGCCAGCGTGCCCATCAGGGCTGAGCCCACGCCCCGGCCCTGCCAGCGGTCGGCCACGACCACGCCGATGTCACTGATCCGGCGGCCGTCGGCCGCGGTCCGGTCCACGACCATGCCGTGACCCACCAGGGCGCCCGCCGCGTCCGCGGCGATGAGCACGTCGGCCCGGCCGTCGGCGCCGGTGAGCGAGCGGACCAGACTCGAGCTCGGCGTGGCCACGCTGGCGAAAAACCGGAGGAACTGGCTGCGCAGCGACAGCCCGGCGATGAATTGGCGCACCCGCTCGGCATCGGCGGGGGTGCCCGCGGTGAGCATGAACCCCGCGCGGTCGTGCTGAGTTCGAAGCATGAACCCAGCATGAGGCGAGCTTGCTAAGTCTGTCAAGCAGACTTAGCTTGTTACCCATGGCGGCATCCTGGGCAATTGACTACGACACGCAGGACTGCACGATCGAGGCCGCGCTGTCGGCGGTCGGCGAGAAGTGGACGTTCATGGTGCTGCGGGAGGCGTTCAACGGGATCAGGCGCTTCGACGACATGCAGCGCCGGACCGGCGCGCCGCGCCAGGTGCTGAGCGACCGGCTCGGCCGCCTGGTCACGGACGGGATCCTGCGCAAGGTGCCCTACCGGGAGGCCGGCCAGCGGGCCCGCAGCGAGTACCGGCTGACCGAGAAGGGCGTCGACCTGTTCCCGGTCATCGTGGCCCTGCTGGAGTGGGGCAACAAGCACGCGCTGGGCCCCGGAGGGCCTCTGGTGTCACTCACCCACCGCGACTGCGGCGAGCCGGTGGCGCTCCAGCTCGCCTGCGCGGCCGGTCACGTTCTGGACTCGGCCCGCGATGTAACGCCGGTACCAGGTCCGGGCGCCTGCCGGCTGCCCGATCCGGCCGGTAGGGTCTGATGCCGGAGGTGTCTGGGTGCCTGGTGGCCCCCCCGGTCTTCAAAACCGGCGGACGGCGCGCAGCGTCGTCGGCGGGTTCGATTCCCGTCCGCCTCCGCCATGCACTCCCCAGCGGGTGAGGCAGAATGCGTCGACTCGGGGCGGATGCCGACGGCCGCCTGGCGGACATCCCGCCGGCGCCGCCGCCGCACGGCACGGTGCTGTCCTGGCACCAGGGCTGCCGCTGTGCGGAATGCCTGGCCAGCTACGAGGATCTCCTGCGCGAGCTGGAACTGCGCTCCCGCGGGCAGGTGCCCTACACCGCGCCTGAGCCGCGGCGGCTGAGTGCCGACGAGCGGGCCCACCTGGAGACCGCCGTGCGGACCAGTACGTGCCCGCGCTGCGGCGCGCTGCCGTACCACCGCTGCCGCAACCCGCACTTCCCGCTGCACTTCACCGCGACCCACCCCGAGCGCGCGGGCTAGCCTCGCCGGCCAGCACGAACCCGGCCAGCCCGGCCAGCACCAGCCCGGGCGGCACGAGCCCGGGCCGGTGGCTATCGCGTTGTGGAGCGCGGGAACGGGCTCGGCGGCTCGGCCGGCGGGAACGGGCTGGCCGAGGTGGCCGGGAACTGGCCGGTGCTGAACGGCGGCACCGCGTCCTGGGTCTGCGTCGTCTCCTCGCCGGGGAACGGCCGGGGGCTGGGCGAGAAGTGGCTCACCGGCTCGGCCATCGTGGCCTCGGACGGGTCGGTCGAGGGGTAGCTGTCGAAGTCGACGTCCTCGGCGTCCACCGCGTCACTGGCGGACAGCATCGAGAACCGGCCCATGACGATCGCGCCGACCAAGATGATCAGGATCCCGACCCCGGTGAAGAAGCCCATCAGCTCCAGGTAGCTCCACTGGGTGCTGGCGATCCCGTTCCCGCTCTGCGGGACCGGCACGCCGGGCACGATCGACGGCCGGTTCAGCACGGTGTGCACGAACCCGGCGCCGACAATGAACCAGGCCCCGGCCACCGCGCCGAGCAGCCCGGCGACCACGCCGACCGCCCGGAAGCGGGTCAGCAGCACCACCACCCCGGCCAGCAGCGCGACGCCACCCGGAATCACCGACAGGTAAAGCCTGCCCGTCGTGTAGGCCCACGCCTTATCCGGCGTATAGGCGAAGTGGAAGTACGGCCCGACGAACGGGGCCAGGCCGCCCCAGGCTCCCAGCAGAATGAGCAGCAGCCCACACACCCCGCCGCGTCTGCGCGGAATACGTGCCACAGCAGCCATCAGGTACCACTCCTTGAGTAATCGGATGATTAAGACTTCCACATGGCGCGTACCCCCCGGGTGCCCCCTTATGCAAAGTGCCGGCAAACCGGTAAAGAAGACGGGTTCACGGTCGGCCAACTAGCTACTCGGTGCAGGTATGTTCGCCCTCGTGGACGTCCGCAGGCTGATCCCGCGTACTGACGCGGTGCTGGCTGACCCGCGGCTGGCGGGAGCGCAGGAGCGCCTGGGCCGGCCGCTCGTGCTCGCCGCCGTCCGGCGCGCGCAGGACCGGGCCAGGTCAGGGGACATCGAGCCGGCCGCCGTGGCCGACGCCGCCGTGGCCGAGCTGCCGTTCGCGGCGGCCTCGCTGACCCCGGTCATCAACGCGACGGGCGTGCTGCTGCACACCAACCTGGGCCGCGCGCCGCTGTCCGCGGCCGCCCGGCAGGCGGTGCAGGCGGCCGCCGGGTGCACGGACATCGAGTTCGACCTGGCCTCCGGCCGCCGTGCCCGGCGGGCCGCCGGCCTGCTCCGGGCGCTGGCCGCGGCGGTCCCGGCGGCCGAGTCGGTGCACGTGGTGAACAACAACGCCGCCGCTCTGGTGCTGGCGGCCACGGCGCTGGCGGCCGGCCGCGAGATCGTGGTCAGCCGCGGCGAGCTGATCGAGATCGGGGACGGGTTCCGGCTGCCGGACCTGCTGGAGTCGACCGGCGCCCGGATCCGCGAGGTCGGCACGACCAACCGGACCACCGCGGCCGACTACGCCGCCGTCATCGGCCCGCAGACCGGCTTCGTGCTCAAGGTGCACCCGTCGAACTACCGGATCGAGGGGTTCACCGCCAGCGCCAGCGTGGCCGAGCTGGCCCTGCTGGGCGTGCCGGTGGTCGGCGACATCGGCTCTGGCCTGCTCCAGCCGCATCCGCTGCTGCCCGACGAGCCCGACGCCGCGACCTGGCTGGAAGACGGCGCGGCCCTGGTCACGGCCAGCGGCGACAAGCTGCTCGGCGGCCCGCAGGCGGGCCTGGTGCTGGGCCGGGCCGACCTGGTCAGCCAGCTTTCCCGGCACCCGCTGGCCCGCGCGCTGCGGGTGGACAAGCTGACCGCGGCCGCCCTGGAGGCCACGCTGGCCGGGCCGCCGGTGCCGGTCGCCGAGGCGCTGGCGGCCGCGCCCGCGCAGCTCAC
>JBOHCO010000147.1:0-4681 GCA_050698895.1 Streptosporangiaceae bacterium | reverse complement strand
TCTTCGAGCACCACGAGCCGGAGCGGCTGATCGAGAGCCTGCTGGACCGGCTGACCGTCGGCCGGATCGAGATCGACATGATCCAGTTCCGCGGCATCGAGTTCCGCCGGGTCGACAACCGGCTGATGGCGCTCAAGCTCGTGCAGGTCGGGCTCAGCGGCGTAGCCATGTTCGGCCCTGACCGTGAGGTGCTGCAGCCGAGCGAGGTACTGCGCAAGAAGGCGATCCTGGTCGAGCGGGGGAGTTTCCGGCCGCCGACACACGTGAACCTGGACATGCTCGCGTCGGCCCACGCCAAGTTCGAAGCCGACCCGGCCGTGGCCGGGAAGCCGGTGCTGGAGCTCACCGAGATCACCATGCGCAACCTGCTCTCGGGCGGAGAGCAGGTGGACCGGCGCGACTTCCTGGCCCGCGCGGAACTGCTCGCCGCGTGCGGGATGACGGTGCTGATCACGGACTACTTCGACTACTACCGGCTGGCCGCCTACCTCGGCGAGCGAACAAGCGAGCGGATCGGCATCGTGATGGGGGTGCCGAGCCTGATCGACCTGTTCGACGAGAAGAACCACGCCCGGCTGCCCGGCGGGATCCTGGAAAGCTTCGGGCGGCTGTTCAAGAACGACCTGAAGCTGTACGTCTACCCCGTGCAGCCCTCACCGCAGGACGAGCTCAAGACCGTCGACGACATCAAGGTCCGGCCGGAGTTGCAGCCGCTGTATGACTACCTCGCGGGCCGGGGGAGTTTCGTCCACCTCGACAACTACCGGCCAGAGTTCCTGCCGATCTTCAGCCGCGACGTGCTGCGCCGGATAGCCGGGAACGACGACTCCTGGGAAAGCATGGTTCCCCCTGATGTCGCCGAGCTCATTAAGCGCCGCGGGTTCTTCGGCTACGCCGATCCGGGCCGGGACTAAGCCGGGACTAAGCCGCCTGGGGGCCGGCGCGGCCGATGACGGCGAGTGAGGCAGGTTTGCGACTGGGCCGGTGGGTAGCGAAGCCGCACGTTATCGGCAGATCACCACGGGAGGGGCACCTTGGCGGACGTACTCGACGCTGAGTCGGTCGAAGCCGACACCGCGGGCCGGGTGCCGCCGGCTGCGGTCTCGTGAGGGTCGCGCTCGGGCTGGTGGCCGCGCTGCTGGTCGGGGTCGGCCTGGTGCTGCAGCAGCACGCCGCCGAGCAGGCGCCCAAGTCCTACTTCCTGCACCTGCGGCTGATCGCCGACCTGCTGCACCGCCGCCGGTGGCTGATGGGCATCGGCATCATGGCCGCGGGCGAGGTGCTGTCCGCCTGGACCATCGGCAACCTGGACCTGTCGGTGGCCGAGCCCCTGCTGGCCACCTCGCTGCTGTGGGCCCTGCTGGTGGCCATCCCGCTGACCGGGATGCGGCCGCGCATCTCCGAGGTGCTGGGCGCGGTCCTGCTCAGCGGGGGCGTGGCCGCGCTGTCGGTCTCCCGCTCGATCTCCGCGCCCTCCGCCAGCTTCGGCTCAGCCGGCTACTGGCCGGCCGCCGCGGTCATCGCCGTCATCGCCGTCATCCTGGTCCGCGCGGGCTGGCGCCGCTCCGGCCACGGGCGGGGCCTGCTGACCGGCCTGGCCGCCGGGCTCATCTTCGGCATCTCCGACGCCCTCACCCGCGGCACGCTGCTGATCCTGAGCAACCACGGCGTGGCCGCCGCCCTGACCAGCTGGCCCGTCTACAGCCTCGCCGGCGCCACCCTGCTGGCCCTGTGGCTCATGGAAAGCGCGTTCAACGCCGCGCCGCTGCACGCCTCACTGCCCGCCATCACCGCCGGCGAGCCCCTGATCGGCATCCTGCTCGGCGTGATCGTCTTCGGCGACGACATCCGCATCTCCCCTGGCACCCTCGCCCTCCAGGCCGCCGGCCTCGTCGCCCTCGTCGGCGGCGTCATCCTCGTCGCCAGGGCGCCGATGCTCAGCGGCCTGCGGCCGGTCCAGGCCATCACCCACGCGCTCGGCGCCGAGCCCGGGCCGCCGGGCACCGATCCGGCCGCGGACCGGGCCGCGTCGAGGAAGCCCGAGCACGAGGAGGTGTAGCCGCCGGGGCGGCGGGCAGGGGACCCGCGGGCGGGGGACCCGACAACGGGAGGTGCGCGCATGCGCGTAGCGGTACTGGGCGCCGGCGGGACGATGGGGTACCCGATGACCCGCAACCTGGCCCGGGCCCGGCTGAGCGTCACGGCCTGGAACCGGTCGCCGGACAAGGTCACCCCGCTGGCCGACGACGGCGTGCGGGTGGCCGGGTCGCCCGCCGAGGCCGCAGCCGGCGCCGACATCGTGGTGACCATGCTGACCGACGCCGACGCCGTGCTCGCCGCCATGGACGGCCCGCAGGGCGCCGCGGCGGCGATGGCCCCGGCCGCCATCTGGGCCCAGATGAGCACGATCGGCGAGCCGGGCACCGATGAGTGCGCCCGGCTGGCCGCCGACCGCGAGCTGACCTTCATCGACGCTCCGGTGCTCGGCACCCGGCAGCCGGCCGAGCAGGGCGAGCTCGTCGTGCTGGCCTCCGGGCCGGCTGAGGCCAGGGACCGGGTCCAGCCGGTGTTCGACATCGTCGGCGGCAAGACCATCTGGGTCGGCGAGGCCGGCGGCGGGACCCGGCTCAAGCTGGTGAACAACAGCTGGGTGCTGTCCGTGGTCGAGGCCGGCGCGGAGACCATCGCCCTGGCCGAGGGGCTGGGCATCCGGCCCGAGCTGTTCCTGGACTCCATCGACGGCGGCACGCTCGACCTGCCCTACCTGCGCCTGAAAGCCGCCGCCATCGCCGAGCGCGACTTCCAGCCCGCGTTCCGGCTCGCGCTGGCGGCCAAGGACGCCGCGCTGGTCGACGAGGCCGCCGGCCGCCGCGAGCTGGACCTGCCCGTGCTGCGCGCCATCCGGGAGCGGCTCGAGGAGGGCGCCCGCCAGCATGGCGACGAGGACATCAGCGCCACCTACCTGACCAGCGCGCCCCGCGCGTAGCTGCCGATCAGTTTCTGGAGGTTCGATGCGCACCATCATGACCGTCGCGGTCGCCGCCCTCACCGCCGCGGTGCTGGCCAACCGGCAGGACATCACCCGCTATATCAGGATCAGGCAGATGTCCGCCGGCCGCGGCCATCCCGAGTACGTCCCGGCGGAAGGCCACCACGCCTACCCTGACAACCCGGACTAGCCATCACGACCCTCAAACAGCGCATCCGCCCGCCGCGGCCGGATAATCCGGTTATCAGCAGCACGACATCGCGCGAGGGGTGACTGATGAGGATCAGGCGGACGGTCTCACGGCGGCTGACGCAGGTCGCGGCGGCTGGCGCGGTCGCGGCGGCGGCCGGGCTGGCGGGCACGCTGGCCACTGGCCCGGCGGCGAGCGCCAGTCCGGCCGCGGGGAAGGCGGCCGCGACGACGCCGACGTGGCGGACGCAGGCGCCGCCGGAGCCAGCCGGGACGATCGACCAGAGCTTTGATGGCGTGTCGTGCTCGTCATCCTCGGCCTGCCTGGCCATCGCATCCAACTATTTCCCGCACAACGACAACCTCGGCGATTTCGCGGAGACCTGGAACGGATCGCACTGGACCGTGCGGACGGTGCCGAACGGGACGGGCAAGGTCTACCTGGAGGCCGTGAAGTGCCGCAGCGCGCGGTGGTGCGTGGCGGTCGGCGGCATCCAGGCCGCTATCCCGGCCGACGGCAACCAGGTCCCGGTCGCCGATCGCTGGAACGGCAGCACCTGGAAGCAGGTCAAGCCGCCGGTCCCCGCGGGTACCAGGAACAGCACCCTGGACGCGGTGGCGTGCTCGGGCACCGCGGCGTGCACGGCGATCGGTCAGTTCGCGAACAAGAGCCAAGTCCCGGACATGCTGGCCGAGCGCTGGAACGGCTCGGCGTGGAAGGTCCAGCCGGTTCCCGAGCCGTCCGGGGCCGGCGGCTATCTGGAAGGCGTCGCGTGCCCCACGGCGCACGCCTGCCGCGCGGTGGGCTACGACAGCAAGGGCCTGCTCGCCGAGACCTGGAACGGCTCGGCGTGGGCGGCCCGGCCGGTCCCGCTGCCGGCCGGCGCGTCATACCCGTCGCTGAACGCCATCTCCTGCACGGCGGCTGACTCCTGCGAGGCCGTCGGCAGTTACGAGTCGGACAGCAACCTCAACTGGCTCTCGCTGGCCGAGGTCTGGAACGGCTCTCGCTGGCGCATCCAGGCGACGCCCGCCGTATCCGGCGCCACGTCCGCCGATCTGGACGCGGTCTCGTGCGTCTCGGCCACCGACTGCGAGGCGGGGGACACTGTCCAGACGAAGGGCGGCAGCGTCCAGTTCGGGGTGCTGGAGAAGTGGAACGGCACGAAGTGGTCGGTGCAGGAGAAGGTGCTGCCCGCGAAGGACAATGCGGTGCGCGTGACCGGGATCTCGTGCACGGCGGGCCCGGTCTGCGAGGCGGTCGGGTTCCACGCGAACCGGGCCGTCGGCGGCCACCTGCTGGCCCTGCGCTACTCCTCCCGTTAGCGTCAGCCAGCTTGCGCTCGACGGGGCCGCCGGGGGGCGGGATAATGTGACTGGTTGTCGCGCCCGCCTCAGTACCGCGCTGGCGGCGCTCCATCTGATGCCAGTGGGATGCCGGCTCTGCCAGTCTTCTGTTTTGCACGGAGGTGGTTCTCAGTGACTGATCCCCGTGCCCGGCAG
>JBOHCO010000146.1:0-9670 GCA_050698895.1 Streptosporangiaceae bacterium | reverse complement strand
GGCTCCAAGGTGGTCATGGACTACTACGAGCGCGCGGGCCTGACCCCCTACCTGGAGAAGCTCGGCTTCAACCTGGTCGGCTACGGCTGCACCACCTGCATCGGCAACTCCGGCCCGCTGTCCGAGGGGGTCAGCGCGGCGGTGGCCGAGAACGACCTGGCCGTGGTCTCGGTGCTGTCCGGCAACCGGAACTTCGAGGGCCGGATCAACCCCGACGTGAAGATGAACTACCTGGCCTCGCCGCCGCTGGTGGTGGCCTACGCGCTGGCCGGCACCATGGACCTCGACCTGACCACCGAGCCTATCGGCACCGGCGCCAGCGGCCAGCCCGTCTACCTGCGCGACCTGTGGCCCAGCCCGGCCGAGGTGGACGCCGTGGTGCAGACCGCCGTCGCGGCCGAGATGTTCACCAGGGACTACGCCGACGTGTTCGCCGGCGACGATAACTGGCAGGAGCTGGACGTGCCCGCCGGCGACACCTTCGCCTGGGCCCCGGACTCCACCTACGTGCGCCACCCGCCCTACTTCGAGGGCATGCCCGCGCAGCCCGCGCCGGTGACCGACGTGCACGGCGCCCGGGTGCTGGCCAAGCTGGGCGACTCGGTCACCACCGACCACATCTCCCCGGCCGGCGCGATCAAGACCGACAGCCCGGCGGGCCAGTACCTGACCGAGCACGGCGTGGAGCGGCGCGACTTCAACAGCTACGGCTCGCGGCGCGGCAACCACGAGGTGATGATCCGCGGCACGTTCGCCAACATCCGGCTGCGCAACCAGCTCGCGCCCGGCACCGAGGGCGGCGTCACGATCAAGCTGCCCGAGGGCACGGCGTCCACCATCTACGACGCCTCGCGCGAGTACCTGGCCGCGGGCACGCCGCTGATCGTGCTGGGCGGCAAGGAGTACGGGTCGGGCTCGTCACGGGACTGGGCGGCCAAGGGCACGGCGCTGCTCGGCGTCCGGGCGGTGCTGGTGGAGTCGTTCGAGCGGATCCACCGGTCCAACCTGATCGGCATGGGCGTGCTGCCGCTCCAGTTCCAGCCCGGCCAGAGCGCGGCGTCGCTCGGGCTCACCGGCCACGAGGTGTTCGACGTCATCGGCATCGAGGCGATGAACTCCGGCGAGACACCGCGCGAGGTCATGGTGCGGGCCGACGACCAGGAGTTCCGGGCCATCGTCCGCATCGACACCCCCGGCGAGGCCGAGTACTACCGCCACGGCGGCATCATGCAGTACGTGCTCCGCTCGCTGCGGTCCCGCGGCTGAGGACGGCGGCCGGGCCTAGCGCCGGGCCGGGCTGGTGCCGGGTGCCTCCCACGGGCGGGGCGCCCGGCGCAGCCACTGCCAGAAAGTGCGGTAGCGGGGCCGGGCGACGATGTTTCCGCTGCGCACCTTGCCGGAGATCTCGACCCGCAGGACCTCCGGCGCGTCGGCCCCCCAGGGCGCGCGGACGCGCACATTGCCGCTGCGCAGCGTCACGTCGTCGGTGTCGACCACCACGCCGGGCTTGGTGATCAGGATCAGGTTGCCGCTGCGGATGTCGGCGTCGATCCGCAGCGTCCGGCCGGTGATCACCGCCTCGGTGAAGTCCAGCTTGACGTTGCCGCTGGAGATGCTGGTCTCGATGCTGCGCGGGACCATCCAGCGGCCGTCCCGCACCGCGTTGCCGCTGCCGCACTGGATGCGGACCAGGTCCTTGGCCTGCGGCAGCGGGCCGGGCGCCGGGAGCCCGGCGGTGCCGGTCACGGGCAGGTCGGCGGTCAGCACGGCCAGCTCGGCGTAGGTCCGCGCGGTCAGCGCCCGCTCCAGGCGCTCGTCCAGCTCGTCGGCGGTCAGCCGGCCGTCGCCCGCGGCCACCCGCAGCTGCTCCACGATGTTGTCCCGGTCCTCGTGCGAGGCGCGCAGCTCGCCCGGGCCGATGGGCCGGCCGCCGGGGCCCGCCGGGGACACTTCACCCGTCATGGCCTCATACTCTAGGCCCGCCGGGGGCCCGGCAACCCCCGGCCGCCGCGGGCGGCCACCTAGACTTCGTCCAGTGCGGGCGGACATCGGCAAGTCAGGGGTGCGCTCGGCCGCCGTCCGCGGAACCGGAGCGGCGCTCCTGACGGCCGGGATCATCATCCTGGCCGTCAACATGCGGGCGGCGATCACCAGCCTGCCGCCGATCTTCCCCGAGCTGCACGGCGCGCTGCACCTGTCGGCGGCCGGCCAGTCGGTGCTGGCCGCCATCCCGGTGCTGTGCTTCGGCGTGTTCTCCGGGATCGCCGCCCCGCTGAGCCGGGCGTTCGGCGAGGAGCGGGTGCTGGGCGCGGCCCTGGTCCTGCTGGCGGCCGGGCTGCTGGCGCGCGGCGCGGCGCCGTCGGAGCTGCTGCTGCCCGGCACGGTGATCGCCGGGAGCGCCATCGCGCTGATGAACGTGCTGCTGCCGAGCCTGGTCAAGCGACGGCGGCCGGACCGGGCCGGGCTGCTGATCGGGCTGTACCTGATGGCCTTGTCATCGGGGGCCATCGTGGCCTCGCTGATCGCGGTGCCGGTGTACCAGGCGGCGGGCGGGTCCGCGGCGGTGCGGCTCTCGCTGGGCATGTGGGCGCTGCCGGCGCTGATCGCGGCCGCGGTCTGGCTGCCGCAGCTTCGCTACCGCACCGAGCCGGGGCTGATCGAGCCCGCCGTGGCCGAGCCCGGCGCGGCCGAGCCCGGCGCGGCCGAGCCGGCGGCTGGCGAGATCGGCGCGGCCGAGCCGGCGGCCGGCGAGAACGGCGCTGTCGGCGCTGTCGGTGCGAGCCGGCCCAGGGCGGGCGGGGGAGCGGTCCGGCGCCGGTCGGTGCTGGCCCGGACGCCGCTGGCCTGGCAGGTCACGGCGTTCATGGGGCTCCAGAGCCTGACCTACTACGCCACCTTGTCCTGGTTCCCGACCATCTTCCGGGATCGCGGCCTGAGCGCCGTTCACGCGGGCACCCTGCTGGCGGTGATGAACCTGGGCAACGCGGTCGCCGCGCTGCTCATCCCGGTGCTGGCCCACCGGCGGCCGGATCAGCGGCTGCTGGCGCTGGTCTCGGTCATCTGCACCGGCGCCGGGCTGGCCGGGGCCGCGTTCGGCCCGCTGGGCACCGCCACCCCGTTCGTGTTCCTGCTCGGCCTGGGCCAGGGGGCCTCGCTCGGCCTGGCCATCTTCTACACCATGGCCCGGTCGCCGGACCCGGTCACCGCGGCCTCGCTGTCGGCCTTCGCGCAGAGCATCGGCTACCTGCTGGCCAGCCTGGGGCCGCTGCTGCTGGGCTTGCTGCACACGGCCACCGGCGGGTGGAACGTCCCGGTCTGGGTGCTGCTGGGTATAGTCGTCCTCCAGCTAGTCAGCGGCTGGCTGAGCGGCCAGGCCCGGACCGTGCCCGCGCTGGGGCGGCCCGCCGGGGGAGCCGGGCGGGGCTCGCGAGGCATCCACGGGGTATCGAGGTAATGGTGACGTCAGAGTCAGGGATCGAGCGGGTGCCATGTGCGTCAGGCGCGGCCCGCGAAGTACAGTCGAAAAGCTCCGCCCGCCGGGACAGCACCGCGAAATGTGCCGATTCGGTCGGCGGCAGCCCCGCTGCCGACGAACAGGAGTGCCAGGTGACGCTGCTGGAGAAGATCCGGAATCCGCGGGACCTCAAGGCTCTCAGGCCGGAGGATCTGCCCCAGCTGGCGGCGGAAATCCGCGACGTGCTGATCCAGACCGTCACCCGGACGGGCGGCCACCTGGGCCCTAATCTCGGGGTCGTCGAGCTCACGATGGCCCTGCACCGCACCTTCGACTCCCCGGCCGACCGGATCGTGTTCGACACCGGCCACCAGTCCTACGTGCACAAGCTGCTGACCGGCCGCTACGACCGGTTCGACTCGCTGCGCCAGCGGGGCGGCATCTCCGGGTACCCGAGCCGGGCCGAGTCCGAGCACGACGTGATGGAGAACTCGCACGCCTCGACCAGCCTGTCCTACGCCGATGGCCTGGCCAAGGCCTACGAGATCCGCGGCGAGACCGACCGCTGCGTGGTCGCGGTCATCGGCGACGGCGCGCTGACCGGTGGCATGGCCTGGGAGGCGCTGAACAACATCGCCGGGGCCAAGGAGCGCCGGGTGGTCATCGTGGTCAACGACAACGGCCGCTCCTACCAGCCCACCATCGGCGGGCTGGCCGACCACCTGGCCACGGTCCGGGTGTCGCAGCGCTACGAGCAGGTGCTCGACTACATCAAGACCACGCTGACCCACGCGCCGCTGTTCGGCCCGCCGCTGTTCGAGACCCTGCACGGGATCAAGAAGGGCATCAAGGACGTCCTCCAGCCGCAGGTGATGTTCGAGGACCTGGGTCTGAAGTACCTCGGCCCCGTCGACGGGCACGACGAGCTGGCCGTGGAGCACGCGCTGGGCCGGGCCCGAGACTTCGGCGGCCCGGTGCTGGTGCACGTGATCACCCGCAAGGGCTTCGGCTACCCGCTGGCCGAGGAGAACGACCAGGACTGCCTGCACCAGGTCAGCCCGGCGGCCTCCCCGGCCCCGACCGGCGCGGCGCAAGCCACCAAGCCCGCGACCAAGCCCCCCAAGCGCCGCTGGACCGAGGACGTGTTCGCGCCCGAGCTGGCCGCCATAGGCGCCCGGCGGCCCGACCTCGTGGCCATCACCGCGGCCATGCTGCACCCCACCGGCCTGGACAAGTTCGCCGCCGTCTGCCCGGACCGGGTGTTCGACGTCGGCATCGCCGAGCAGCACGCGGTCACCAGCGCGGCCGGCATGGCCATGGCCGGGCTGCACCCGGTCGTCGCCGTCTACTCGACCTTCCTGAACCGGGCCTTCGACCAGACGCTCATGGACGTGGCCATGCACCGGCTGCCGGTCACCTTCGTCCTGGACCGGGCCGGGGTTACCGGGCCGGACGGCGCCAGCCACCACGGCATGTGGGACCTGTCGCTGCTCCAGCTGGTGCCGGGCATGCGGGTCGCGGTGCCGCGCGACGGCGCCCGGCTGGCCGAGCTGCTGAACGAGGCCGTGGCGGTGGCCGACGGCCCCACCGCGCTACGGTTCCCGCGCGGTGCTGCCCCCGAGGACCTGCCCGCGGTGGGCCGGCTGGGCGGCATGGACGTGCTGCGCGAGCCTGCGGCCGGCGCCGCGGCCGACCTGCTGCTGATCGGCGTCGGGCCGATGGCCCTGGTCTGCGCGCAGGCCGCCGACCGGCTGGCCGACCAGGGCATCGGCGTCACCGTGGTGGACCCGCGCTGGGTCAAGCCGCTGGACGAGGCGCTGGCCGGGGCGGCTGCGCAGTGCCGGCTGGTGGTGACGGTGGAGGACAGCGGCCGGGCCGGCGGGGTGGGCGACGCGGTCGCCCGGCTGCTGCGCGACCACGACGTCGACACCCCGGTCCGCACGTTCGGCCTGCCGCAGGAGTTCCTCGAGCACGGCGAGCGCGGCGAGCTGCTCGACGACCTGGGGCTGACCCCGCAGCAGCTGGCCCGGGTGATCACCGAGATGGTGGCCCGCCGCACCCCCGAGCTGGTCCCGGAAAAGCAGCACTGACCTGAAGACGCGAGCAGCGGCCCGCCCCCGGTTTGCGGGAGCGGGCCGCCGCGCGCTGCTGGCTGGTTACGCAGGTGCCTGGTTGCGCAGCTGCCTTGTTACGCAGGTGGCCGGTTACAGGGACAGCGGGCCGCTGGCCTGGATGATCTGCCGGAAGGCGACCGGGGCGGCCTTCTGGCTGCACGTGCCGTGCACCTTCTTGCCGAGGAACAGGAGGGTGACGTGGTACCTGCCGTGCCCGCCGATCCCCTTGTGCTTCCCGGTGCCGCCGGAGAGGGTGCAGGGGCCGTGCTGGGCGATCTGCGCCAGGCAGGTCTTCGGGTTGAAGTGCTGCGGCCCCTTGCCCGGGGAGTGGTTGATCTTGAAGCTGGCGCCGGGGAACTTGACGGTGTCGGCCTTGTTGCCCATGTGATCCACGCCGCTCGCCGTGAATACCCCGTAGACGATCACGGGTGCCGTGTTCGACGTGGCCGATGTGGACATGAGCTGCACGTGCTCGGTGCCCGAGGCCGCGGGCCGGGCCGGGCTGGCGCTGGCGGCGGACCGGCCGGTCAGCGCGACGGTGCCCGAGGCCGCGATCGCGGCGGCAGCGGCGAGCAGCCGGTGACGCTTGAACATGATGTTTCCTCCCGTAGAGCCGGATGGCTGAGCCCCCGTGGACTCCGGTACAGCGAGGGCGCCGGCCTGCTGGCCGGGCACTAGGGAGGATCAGGCGGCGGCGGGCGCCGAGCGGCTGGTGGCGCTGCTCGACGACCTGGACCAGGACTGGCCACCGCGCGGACCGCCCTGGCCGTGGCCAGGGACGACCCGGACGAGGTCATCGCCGCCGTGGAGGCCCTGGACCTGGGCCGGCTGAGCCGGACCGAGCCGGGCCGGCTGGCGTTCTGGCCCGCCTACGCCAACGCGCTGGTCCGGGTGGGCCGGGCCGAGGCGGCCGAGCCGGTGCTGGCCCGGTTCGAGGAGCTGGCCAGGGCCCGGCAGCGCCAGTCCGCGCTGGCCGCCGCCGCGTCGACGGCCGGGCCGAGATCACCGCCGCGCTGGGCGATCACGCCGCTGATCGCACTGTCGGTCGCGGGCCCGATCGCGGGCCGGATCACGCGGTAGCCGGGCGGCCGAGCTGACGGGGCCGTACCCGGCAGCGGCCGGCACACGGCAGAATCACAGGTATGCAGACTCTTGAGGTAGCGGTCGTGGGATCCGGCCCGGCCGGGCTGTACACCGCCGAGGCGCTGATCAAGCAGGCCGCCGCGCTCGACGAGCCGCGCCAGGTCCGGGTGGACGTGCTCGACCGGCTGCCCACCCCCTACGGCCTGGTCCGCTACGGGGTCGCCCCCGACCACAAGTCGATCAAGTCGATCGCCGAGTACCTGCGGGGCGTGCTCGAGCACGAGGGCGTGAACTTCCTCGGCGGCGTGCACCTGGGCGACGATGTCACCCGCGAGGACCTGCTGGGCTGCTACGACGCCGTGGTCTACGCGACCGGCGCGATGCGCGACCGGCAGCTGGGCGTGCCCGGCGAGGAGCTGCCCGGCAGCGTCGCGGCCACCGACTTCGTGAACTGGTACTGCGGCCACCCGGACGTCGACCCGGCCGCGTTCAGCCTGGACGCCGAGTCCGTCGCGGTGATCGGCGTGGGCAACGTGGCCGTCGACGTGGCCCGGATCCTGATCCGGCCGCCGGAGGACCTGCGCGAGACCGACGTCTCGCAGCCGGTGCTGGACGCGCTGATGGCCAGCAAGGTCCGCGAGGTGCACATGATCGGCCGCCGCGGGCCGGCCCAGGCCAAGTTCACCACCAAGGAGCTGCGCGAGCTGGGCGAGCTCACCGGGGTGGACGTGGTCGTGGGCGAAGGCGAGGCCGACCTGGACGCGTTCGACCCGACCGGCGAGAGCGCCCGGCTGGCCACCGCCGACCGGCACGTGCGCGGCAACTACACGGTCATCTCCGGCTGGTCCGGCCGCGTGGCGGCCGGCCATCCCCGGCGGCTGACAGTCCGGTTCTGGCTGCGCCCGACCGAGATCCACGGCGACGACCGGGTGTCCGGGATCACCCTGGAGCGGACCCGGCTGGACGGCGACGGCCGGCTCGTCGGTACCGGCCAGCTCGAGACGCTGGACGTGCAGATGGTGCTGCGCAGCGTCGGCTACCAGAGCGTGCCGCTGGCCGGCGTGCCGTTCGACGAGCGGTCGCACGTCGTGCCCAACGTCGCGGGCCGCGTGACCGGCCCGGACGGCGCCCCGCTGCCCGGCGAGTACGTCGCGGGCTGGCTCAAGCGCGGGCCGACCGGCGTCATCGGCACCAACAAGTCGGACGCCGCCGAGACCGTGCGCTCGCTGCTGGCCGACCTGGCCGGCGGCCCCGGCCCCGCTGACGTCCAGCTGCCGCGGGCCGGGCTGCTGCGCCTGCCGCCGGCCACCGGTGAGCAGCAGGCGCCGACCCGGATGACCGCGCTGCTGGCCGAGCGTGGCGTGCGGACGGTCAGCTACGCGGACTGGCTGCGCATCGAGGCGGCCGAGCAGGAGCTGGCCGCGTCCCTCGGCCGCGGCGCCCGGGTCAAGCTCAGCAGCCGCGAGGACCTGCACCGCGCCTGCGGCCTGCTGCTCGAGGATCTCGAAGCGGGCCCGGACCAGGACTGAGCCGGCCGCCGCGATCCCGGCCGTCCCGCGGTGCCGACATGGCTGGCGGGACCAGAGCGACCCGTGGCCCGGGTGAGTCGGCCCCGACCCACCTGCCGGCCTGCCCTTCATGGGGTCCGCCATGATCCCGGAAATCGGTCCGCGATGGTCGCGGACGGTTTTCCGGGATCATGAGCCCGTGCCTTCCGGACCGGCCGCAGGAGGCGATCCGGCCGCCCGCAACCCGCAACCCGCAACCCGCAGCCCCGGCCCGGCCCGGCTTGATCGCACGCGTCGACAGCGACGCCGGGGCGGTGTCAACGGGACATCCGTAAGCCGCCACGGTGATGGTGGGGGGTGCCGGCGGCGGAGTCAGCCTTCGGAGGCGCGGGTGAGCCGGGCGGCCAGATCCCGGGCGACCGTCAGCCGACCGGGGGGCTCCAGGATCGTGAAGTCGTGGCCCAGCTCGGCCAGGTGCAGCGCGATGGCGGCCAGGGAGTCCGCGCCCGTGGTCAGGAGGCAGCGGTCCGGTCCGGCCGCCTCCAGCATGCCCGTGGTGGGGGTGACCCGCTCCGCCACGATCGCGGCTGCCGCGTGGATAACCACCCTGGCCTGGTAGCGGTAAGGAGCCGTGGTGACGGCGCGGGCCACGAACGACGCGGCGTCTGGCGGGTCGCGCGGCACGAAGCGGGCGCCGGTCAGCCGGGGCTCGGCGATGCGGTCCACGCGGAAGGAGCGCCAGTCGTCGCGGGCTATGTCGCGGGCGACCAGGTACCAGCGGTAGCCGGTGTGCACCAGGCGGTGCGGCTCGACCTGGCGCTCGGTCGCGGCGCCGTCGCGGCTGGTGTAGCCGAAGGCCAGGGCCTGGTGACGGCGGCAGGCGGTGGCCAGCGCGGTGAGCAGGTCGAGGTCGACCGTCGGCGCGACGCGGGGCAGCGCCACGGTGGCCTGCTGGACAGCCGCGGTGCGGTCGCGGAGCCGGGCGGGCAGCACCTGCTCCAGCTTGGCCAGGGCGCTGAGGGCGGTCTCGGCGATGCCGGTGACCGACTGGCTGGCGGCCGTCTGAAGGCTGACGGCCACCGCGACGGCCTCGTCGTCGTCAAGCAGCAGGGGCGGCAGGGCGGCGCCGGCCCCCAGACGGTAGCCGCCGGCTACGCCGGGGGTGGCCTGGACGGGATAGCCGAGGTCGCGCAGGCGCTGGATGTCGCGGCGGAGGGTGCGGGGGGTGATGGCCAGGCGTGTGGCCAGCTCGGGGCCGGGCCACTCGGGACGGGCCTGGAGCAGCGACAGCAGTCGCAGCAGGCGGGCCGAGGTATCAAGCACGAATCCGAGTCTGGCACCGATTGAGGACGGTAACTGACCGCGATTGCTTCTAGCGTTGGCCGCATGGACATCGACTGGAATGTGCGGCTGGTAGAGCAACTGGACTGGCACTGGCGGGAGCAGCTGCGGCCGCGGCTGGACGGGATGACCGACGCGGAGTACTTCTGGGAGCCGGTGCCGGGATGGAG
>JBOHCO010000145.1:0-11660 GCA_050698895.1 Streptosporangiaceae bacterium | reverse complement strand
CACGGGGGCCCGGGTGGCGGGCCGTACGGGCCGCGTGGCCGCGGGCCGAGCCGGCCGCGCCTGCGGCATGGGGCGGGCTGAAGCCACTGCCCAGCACGACGCCGGCGAGGGCCGCCAAGACCACGATCACGCCGACCACGGCGGGCCAGGTCCGCGGCCGGGCCGGGCCCGGCGGTGGCTCAGGGGCGCGGTGGTGTGACGAGACGTGGTCAGGCCCGGACGGCATGCGGCTCCGATCGTGATGGGGGCGGTTGAGGCTGCGCCGTTTTCCGGTGGTCAGCGCAGCGACCAGGCGAGGGCAGAGCCCGGCGGCGGGGGGCGGGCTGGCGGGCGATTGGGCACAAATGCTGAGTTACCCCGCACCCAGCCCGCCATGCAAAATCCGAGCACACGGGCCGGTCACCCTGAAGAACACCGTGCTACGCGGGGATGATTCCGAGATCAGACTTACGGTCAGCCAGAACGGTCTAGACGTAACCCCGGTATGCCAGCCGCGACGGCCGGCGAAGCCGGCCCGAGCGGATGGCAGCGGGGGCTCCGGGGGTGTCCCCCGGTCTGGGGGTCCGGGGGTTACCCCCAGGGCAAAATCAGTTCGTCCAGGCCGACCGTCAGGCCCAGCGGCAGGCGGCCCATGCCGCGCACCGCGACCAGCACGCCGGGCATGAACGAGGAGCGGTCCAGGGAGTCGTGCCGGATCGTCAGCAGCTCGCCGTGCCCGCCCAGCAGCACCTCCTGGTGCGCGACCAGGCCCGCCAGCCGGACCGAGTGGACGTGCACGCCGCCCAGCACCGTCCCACGCGCCCCCTCCGCCTCGGTCACCGTGGCGTCGGGCGACGGGCCCAGGCCCGCGGCGGACCGGGCCTCCTCGATCATCGCGGCGGTGCGGGCCGCGGTGCCTGACGGCGCGTCCGCCTTGCCCGCGTGGTGCAGCTCGATGACCTCGGCCGACTCGAAGAACCGGGCCGCCTGCTGGGCGAAGCGCATCATCAGCACCGCGCCGACCGAGAAGTTGGGTACCACCAGCACCCGGGTCGAGGCCGGGTCGCCCAGCCACTCGCGCACCTGGTCGAGCCGGGCCTCGCCGAAGCCCGAGGTCCCGGCCACGGCGGCGATGCCGTGCTCGACGCACCAGCGCAGGTTCTCCATGACCGCGCCGGGGTGGGTGAAGTCCACGACGACCTCGCAGCCCTCCAGCGCGGTGATCGGGTCGCCGACGTCGACCTGGGCGGCCAGCTCCAGGTCGCTGGCCGCGTCGACGGTGGCACACGCCTGCGCTCCCATGCGCCCCTTGGCGCCCAGCACCCCGACCTTGATCATCGCGCTACCCCTCAGCTAGGGACGGCTCAGTTAGTCACGGCTCAGTTAGTCACCGCTCAGTCAGTCACGGCCGAGGCGAACGCGTCGGCGTCGTCGAAGGGACCGACCACGGCCAGCGCCTTGGGCCGGCCCAGGACCAGCTCGGCGACCTCGCGCACGTCCTCCTGGGAGACCGCCTCGATGGCGGCCAGGATCTCGTCCACCGGCTCCAGCCGCGGGTAGACCAGCTCGGACTTGCCGATCCGGATCATCCGCGAGGACGGGTCCTCCAGGCTGAGCACCATCGAGCCGCGCAGCTGACCCTTGCCGCGGGCCAGCTCCTCGTCGGTGAGCCCGCCGGACAGGACCTTGGCGATCTCGGACTGGCAGATGGCCAGCACCTCGTCCGCCTTGGCCGGCAGGCAGCCCGCGTAGATCCCCCACATGCCGCACTCGGCGTGCTGGCCGGTGAAGCTGCCGATGGAGTAGGCCAGGCCGCGCTTCTCGCGCACCTCCTGGAACAGCCGCGACGAGCTGCCGCCGCCCAGGGCCGCGTCCAGCACCAGCAGGGCGAACCGGCGGTCGTCGTTGCGGGCCAGCCCGGCGCAGCCGAGCACCAGGTTGGCCTGCTCGGTCGGCCGGGACAGCAGCCGCACGCCCGCGTTCTTGTTGTCCTGCGCCGACGACCCGGTGAGCCGGGGCGGCGCGGGCTCGCGGTCGCCCGTGAGCACCGGGCCGAACGCCTCGCGCACCAGCTCGACGACGTGGTCGTGGTCGAGGTTGCCGGCCGCGGCCACCACCAGGCTGTCCGGCGTGTACTTGGCCCGGTAGTACTCGAAGATCCGGTCCCGGCTGATCGAGTTGATGGAGTCGACGGTGCCGAGCGTCGGCCGGCCCAGCGGCGTGTCCCCGAACAGCAGGGCGGTCCACGCCTCGTGGACCAGGTCCGACGGCTCGTCCTCGTTCATGGCGATCTCTTCGAGGATCACCCCGCGCTCGGCGTCCACCTCGCGCGGCTCGATCAGCGAGCTGGTCACCATGTCCGACAGCACGTCGATGCCCAGCGGCAGGTCGTTGTCGAGCACCCGCGCGTAGTAGCAGGTGTACTCCTTGGCGGTGAACGCGTTCAGCGCGCCGCCGACCGCGTCCATCGACGCCGAGATCTCCAGCGCGCTGCGCCGCGGCGTGCCCTTGAACAGCAGGTGCTCCAGGTAGTGCGTGGCCCCGGCGTGGTCACGGTCCTCGTCCCGCGAGCCCACGCCGTTCCAGATCCCGAGCGCCGCCGACCGGACGGCCGGCAGGGATTCGGTGATCACCCGCAGGCCGCCCGGCAGGACGGTGCGCCGCACTCCGGGGTTGTCGCCCGACAGCCGCTGCGCGCTGGTCATGAGTTGTCAGATCCCGAGGGTCCGTCCGAGGAGCCCGGGCCGCTGCGGTGACGCTGCCGCGTGCGGTGCCGGTCGCCGCCCCGGTCGCCACCCCGGCCGCCGCCGTCACCGCGGTGGTCACGGTCACCGCCGCGGTGCTCGCGGGGGCGGTCGTCGTTACCGCCGAGGTCCTCGCCCGCGGCCTCGCGCTCCACGACCTCGACGGGAACCAGCGACAGCTTGCCGCGGTCGTCGACCTCGCGGATCTCGACCGGGATCTTGTCGCCGACCTTGACCACGTCGTCGACGTTGTCGATCCGGGCCCCGCCGTGCAGCTTGCGGATCTGGGTGATGTGCAGCAGCCCGTCCTTGCCCGGCAGCAGCGAGATGAACGCGCCGAACGTAGTGGTCTTGACCACCGTGCCCAGGAACCGCTCGCCGACCTCGGGGATGTGCGGGTTGGCGATCGCGTTGATCATCGCCCGCGCGGCCTCGGCCGAGGTCCCGTCGGTGGCCCCGATGTAGATCGTGCCGTCATCCTCGATCGTGATCTCGGCGCCCGTCTCGTCCTGGATCGAGTTGATCATCTTGCCCTTAGGCCCGATGACCTCGCCGATCTTGTCGACGGGGACGTGCACCGTGATGATGCGCGGAGCGAAGTCACTCATCTCGCCCGGCGCGTCGATGGCCTGGCGCATCACGTCCAGGATGGTCAGCCGCGCGCCGCGGGCCTGCTTCAGCGCCGCCGCCAGCACGCTGGTCGGGATGCCGTCGAGCTTGGTGTCGAGCTGCAGGGCGGTGATGACGTCCTTGGTCCCGGCGACCTTGAAGTCCATGTCACCGAACGCGTCCTCGGCCCCGAGGATGTCGGTCAGCGTGACGAACTCGCCGCCCTCGCTGATCAGGCCCATGGCGATGCCCGCCACCATGCCCTTGAGCGGGACGCCCGCGTCGAGCAGCGACATGGTCGAGGCGCAGACCGAGCCCATGGACGTGGAGCCGTTGGAGCCGATCGCCTCGGAGACCTGCCGGATCGCGTAGGGGAACTCCTCGCGCGTGGGCAGCACCGGCAGCAGCGCCCGCTCGGCGAGCGCCCCGTGGCCGATCTCGCGGCGCTTGGGCGAGCCCACCCGGCCGGTCTCGCCGGTCGAGTACGGCGGCATGTTGTAGTTGTGCATGTAGCGCTTGGTGCGATCGGGGTTCAGCGTGTCGATCATCTGCTCCATGCGGAGCATGTTCAGCGTGGTCACGCCGAGCACCTGGGTCTCGCCGCGCTCGAACAGCGCCGAGCCGTGCACCCGGGGCAGCACGCCCGCCTCGGCGGAGAGCTGCCGGATGTCAGCCAGGCCGCGGCCGTCCATGCGCACGCCGTCGCGGATGAGCCGCTGCCGGACCAGCTTCTTGGTCAGCGCCCGGAAGGCCCCGCTGATCTCCTTCTCGCGCCCCTCGAACTGGGCCGCGAGCTTCTCGGTGACCAGGGCCTTGACCCGGTCGGTCTCGTTCTCCCGGTCCTGCTTGGACGCGATGGTCAGGACCTGGGCCAACTCGCCGGACACATCGGCGGCGACGGCGTCGTAGACGTCCTGGCCGTAGTCGTCGTAGGTCGGGAACTCGCGCACCGGCTTGGCGGCCACCCGGGCCACCTCCGACTGGCCCTGGCACAGCGCCCGGATGAACGGCTTGGCCGCCTCCAGGCCCTCGGCCACGGTCTCCTCGGTCGGCGCGACGGCGCCGCTGTCCTCGCGGGCCAGCAGCCCGAGCGTGCTGGTCGTGGACTCGGCCTCGACCATCATGATCGCGACCTCGCCGTCCTCGAGCACCCGGCCGGCGACCACCATGTCGAAGGTGGCCTCGGCCAGCTGCGGGTGGGTCGGGAAGCCCACCCACTGGCCCTGGATCAGCGCCACCCGGACCGCGCCGATCGGGCCGGAGAACGGCAGCCCGGACAGCTGGGTCGACAGCGAGGCCGCGTTGATGGCGACCACGTCGTACAGGTGCTCGGGGTGCAGGGCCATGATCGTCTCGACGACCTGGACCTCGTTGCGCAGCCCGTGCACGAACGACGGCCGCAGCGGCCGGTCGATCAGCCGGCAGGTGAGGATCGCGTCCTCGGACGGCCGGCCCTCGCGGCGGAAGAACGAGCCGGGGATCCGGCCCGCCGCGTACATCCGCTCCTCGACGTCGACGGTGAGCGGGAAGAAGTCGTAGCCCTCTCGGGGCTGCTTGGATGCGGTCGTCGTCGACAGCACCATGGTCTCGTCGTCGAGATAGACGACGGATGACCCGCCGGCGAGGCGGGCCAGACGGCCCGTCTCAAAACGGATCTTGTGTACGCCAAAGTTGCCGTTGTCGATGATGACTTCGGCGCTATACACACCCTCCACGGGTGAGACCTCCTTGCGTGAGGTCCCGCGCCTGCCCGCCGCCTGTGGAATGCCATGCCAGCCAGCTAGCTGGTAATGCTGCCGGCCGGTCTTCGATTGAAGCTCCCGGCTCACCGCCCGCGCCGCCGGCAGCCTGTGCTGCGGACGGCGATGGCAGACCCGGGAACCACTACCGAGGACCGGTGGGCGCAGTGAGCACTCCGGGCCGGAGCCGCGGGACGTCGTAAGTTTCCTGGTGTGTTCAGTTGTGGGCGGCTATGCCGGAAATCCTCCCTGACTGCCGGCGCCGCGTCCTGCTGGCCTTCAACCTACCTGCGCAGGCCGAGCTTCTCGATCAGCGCGCGGTAACGGCTGATGTCCTGGCTGGCCAGGTACTTCAGCAGGCGCCGGCGGCGCCCCACGAGCAGCAGCAGCCCGCGACGGCTGTGGTGGTCGTGCTGGTGCACCTTGAGGTGCTCGTTCAGGTCGTTGATTCGCCTGGTCAGTAGCGCGATCTGGACCTCGGACGAGCCGGTGTCGGCCTCACTGGTCGCGTGACCGGCGATGATCTCTTTCTTCAGCTGCGTGTCAAGCGGCACGTTGCTCCCTCGTTACTCGGTCATTCTCGGACACTCAGGGGATCCTGGGAGCCGATCGGGGTACGGACAGACACGCGGCGCCTGGCATAACACAACTGCCATCGCGGCACGCGGGCTCTCCGGATGGTCAGCCGCCTGAGGGCGCAGCCGACCGGGCCAGATACTCAGGCCGATTTCAAACGGTACCACGCACGGGCAGCTACTATGACCCGCCCGCGGACCCTGCCGCGTATGACCCGCCCGCCGCTACCGGAGGATGGCCCTGGCCGCGTCCACGTCGCGGTGCATCTGCTCGACCAGCTCGTCCACCGAGTCGAACCGGGCCTGGCCGCGGATCCGGGTCACGAAGTCCGCCGCCATGTGCCTGCCGTACAGGTCAAGGTCGTCGCGGTCCAGGGCGTAGGCCTCGACGGTCCGTTCCCGCCCGTCGAAGGTCGGGTTGGTGCCGACCGAGATCGCGGCGGGCCACCGCTCCTGCTCGGCGCCGTCGGCATCCAGGCTGACCAGCCAGCCCGAGTAGACGCCGTCCGCGGGGACCGCGGTGTGCGGCAGCATCTCCAGGTTGGCCGTGGGGAAGCCGAGCGCCCGGCCGCGCTGGTGGCCGCGCACGACCACGCCCTCCACCCGGTGCGGGCGGCCGAGTTCGCGGGCCGCGGCGGTCACGTCGCCCGCGCTGAGCAGGTCCCTGATGGCGGTCGAGGAGATCGTGACGCCCCCCTCGGTGAGCAGCGGCACGCCCTCGGCGGTGAAGTCGTACTTGTCGCCCAGCTCGGCGAGCAGGGCCACGTCGCCGCGCGCCTTGTGCCCGAAGCGGAAGTCCTCGCCCACCACCACGTGCGCCGCGTGCAGCCGGTCCACCAGCACGGCGCGGACGAACTCGTCCGGCCCGAGCTGGGAGAACTCGTAGCTGAACGGGATCACGCAGACCGCGTCCACGCCGAGGCCGGCCAGCAGCTCGCAGCGGCGGCGCACGCTGCACAGGAGCGGCGGGTGCGAGCCGGGGCGGACCACCTCGTCGGGGTGCGGGTCGAAGGTCACGGTGACCACGGGCAGCCCCATGCCTCCGGCGGCTGCCTTGGCGCGGCCCACATCGCGCTGGTGGCCCCGGTGCACGCCGTCGAAGACGCCGACGGTGACCACGCAGGAGCCCCAGTCGGCGGGCACCTCGTCCGGGCCCTGCCACCGCTGCATGTGCGATCCCCTCCTGATCTGGCGGTGTACGGCGGTGCTCCAAGCCTCCCATGGACGCGGGCGGCCCGGCTTGCGGGACTCAGCTCACGAACACCGCGAGCGATCTGGCCTGGCCCGATTCCTCGGTGAGCAGGGCGACCAGCGTGCCGTCAGGGGCGAACGCGGCCACCGGGCCCGCCCCGGCGCCCACGGCGGGCAGCCGGGCACCGTGACCCACGCGCCGGGCCTCGTCGGCGGTCAGGTCGCGGCGGGCGAAGGCCGCCCCAGCCGCCTGCGCCAGCGGGACGACCCGAAATGAGTCGGCCAGCTCCTCCAGCGTCGCCGCGTCGCGGCCGGTGTACGGGCCCACCCGGGTGCGCCGCAGCTCGGTCAGGTGGCCGCCGGTGCCCAGCGCCGCGCCCAGGTCGCGGGCGATGGCCCGGATGTAGGTGCCGCTGGAGCAGGTCACGTGGACGTCCACGTCCAGCAGTTCCTCCCCCGCCGGGCCGGTGCCCGGGCGGGTGCCGAGGATGTCCAGCGCGCTGACCGTGACCGGCCGGGCGGCCAGCTCGGGCGGCGCGCCCTCGCGGGTCAGCCGGTAGGCTCGCCGGCCGCCCACCTTGATCGCGCTGATGCCCGGCGGGACCTGCTGGATCTCGCCGGTCAGCGCGGCGGTCGCGGCGCGCAGCGCCTCCGGGGTCACCCCGGCCGCCGGGGCCCGGGCGATGACCTGGCCCTCGGCGTCGTCGGTGTCGGTGGTCTGGCCGAGCCGGATCGTGCCCAGGTACTCCTTCTGGGTCAGCGCCAGGTGGCCCAGCATCCGGGTGGCCTGCTCGACGCCGATGACCAGTACCCCGGTCGCCATCGGGTCCAGGGTGCCGGCGTGCCCGACCCGGCGCGTCCCGGCCAGCCTCCGGATCCGGGCCACGACGTCGTGCGAGGTCAGCCCGGACGGCTTGTCGACGATCACCAGCCCGCTGGGCACCCCACCCGCCTCCCCTGCCCCCTTCATGCTCCGGGCCCGCGGCTCGCTCACTGGCCGAGCCGCTCCCGCAGCGCGGCTATCGCCTCCGCGGCCGACCCGTGCGCCGTGAACCCGGCGGCCTGGGCGTGGCCGCCGCCGCCGAGCGCCGTGCACGCACGGCCGACGTCAAGGAGGCCCGTGGACCGGGCCGAGACCAGCCAGGCGCCGTCGTCGGCCTCCTTGAGCACGACGGCCACCTCGGCCTCGCTGGTCCGCCGCAGCACGTCGATGACCGGCTCGACCGTGTCCAGCGGCAGCGCGGCCGGCGCCCGGTCGGCCCGCGTCACCGTGGTCCAGACCAGGCCCAGGCCGCCGGCCGCCGACCGCTCCAGCGTGGCCCGGCCCAGCACCGCGGAGAGCAAGCCCAGATATCCAAACGGGGCGCGGTCGAACAGCTCGCGGCCGACCGCCGCTGGATCCAGGCCCGTGCTCAGCAGCTCGGCGGCCAGGTAGTGGGTGCGCGGGGTGGTCGAGAACTTGAACGAGCCCGTGTCGGTGACCAGGCCCGCGTACAGGTCCAGGGCGATGTCCCTGGACAGCTCGAGGCCCAGCCGGGCGATGAGCTCGCGGGCCAGCACCGCGGTGGCGGCGGCCGCCGGGTCAACCAGCCGGACGCTGCCGAAGCCGACGTTGGAGGCGTGGTGGTCCAGCACGATCAGCTCGTCGGCCCGGGCCGCGCAGTCGGTCAGCAGGCCCAGCCGGTCCTCGCTGGCGGCGTCGAAGGTCATCATCACCGCGGGCCGCCGCGGGTAGCCGGCCGGCGGGGAGAGCAGCTCGACGCCGGGCAGGAACCGCAGGTTCTGCGGGACCTCGAAGGGCTGGTCCCCGAACGAGGCGATCACCCGCCGCGGCGGGCCGTCGCTGGTAGCCGCGGCGCCGCACAGCGCGGTGGCCACGGCCAGCATCGAGCCGAGCGCGTCGCCGTCCGGCCTGACGTGGCAGGCCAGGCAGATCTCCGGCGCGCCGGCCAGGCTCTTGAGGGCCCGGGCCCACTCAGCCTCGAGGTCCGCGGATTGCCGAGCGCCAGCCGTCACGACCGCGAGTATCCCGCGTCATCATCGGGGTCGGCCGGGATTTCGCCGAGTTCGCTCTCGCCTGACTCCGCGTCGCCTGACTCCGCGTCGCCTGAATCTGCGTCGGTGCCGGGGGTCCGGTAGGGATCGGGATCCCCGGCCGGGACGGCGCCCTCCCGGCTGGCCGCCACCGCGGCATCGGCCTCGCGGGCCCTGGCCACCAGGTCCTCGATGCTCCGGGCCGTGTCGGGCACCTTGTCCAGCTCGAAGGCGATGGACGGCGTGTGCTTGATGCCGGTCTGGCGGCCGACCTCGGACCTGATCAGGCCGGTCGCGCTGGCCAGCGCGGCGGCCGTCCCGGCCTGCTCCTCCTCCGTGCCGTACACGGTGTAGAACACCGTCGCCTCGCGCAGGTCACCGGTGACCCGGGCCTCGGTGACGGTGACGAAGCCGAGCCGCGGATCCTTGATCCGGCGCTCCAGCATCTCGGCGACGATCTGGGCGATCCGCTCGTTAAGCTTCCGGGTCCTCGCCGGGTTCATCCCGGTCACTCCTCTTCGTCATGGAAGAGCCGCTGCCGTGCTGACAGCAGCTCGATCTCGGGGCGGGCGGCGACCAGGCGCTCGCAGGCCTCCAGGACCTCGACCGCGTGCGCCGCCGTGGCGCTGACCACGGCGACGCCGATCTCGGACCGGCGGTGCAGGTCCAGATGGCCGGTCTCGCCGACCGCCGCACCGGGGAACACCCGCCGCACCTCCGCCACCAGCGGGCGGACCACTGAGCGCTTCTGCTTCAGCGACCGGACGTCGCCGAGCAGCAGGTCCAGGGTCAGCCCGCCGATGTACACGCGGTTTCCGCGGGCCTCAGGCGCGTGGCTTCTCCCGCAGCTCGTAGGTCTCGATGACGTCCTCGACCTTGATGTCGCTGTACCCGAGGCCGATACCGCACTCGAAGCCCTCGCGGACCTCCGTCGCGTCCTCCTTGAACCGGCGCAGCGACTCCACGGTGAGACTCTCGGACACCACGACACTGTCCCGGACCAGCCGCGCCTTGCTGTTGCGCGTGATGGTCCCGGACCGGACGATGGAGCCGGCCACGTTGCCCACCCGCGGCACCCGGAAGATCTCGCGGATCTCCGCGGTGCCGAGCTGGACCTCCTCGAAGATCGGCTTGAGCATGCCCCTGAGCGCGGCCTCGACTTCCTCGATCGCCTGGTAGATGACCGAGTAGTAGCGGATGTCCACGCCCTCGCGCTGGGCCAGCTCGCCGGCCCGGCCCGCGGGCCGGACGTTGAAGCCGATGATCACGGCCTCGGACGCGATGGCCAGGTTCACGTCGTCCTGGGTGATCGCGCCGACGCCGCGGCCGATGACCCGCAGGGCCACTTCCTCGCCCACGTCCAGCTGGACCAGCGCGTCTTCCAGCGCCTCGACCGAGCCGGACACGTCGCCCTTGATGATGAGCAGCAGCTCTTCCCGCTCACCGGACTTGAGCGCGGACTCCAGGTCCTCCAGGGTGACCCGCGGCCGCCGCTGGGCGAACATCGCGCTGCGCTCCCTGGCCTCTCGCCGCTCGGCGATCTGCCTGGCCACCCGGTCGTCGTCGACGACCAGGAAGTTGTCACCCGCGCCGGGCACGGCGGTGAGGCCGAGCACCAGCACCGGCCGGGACGGCGGGGCCTCGGTGACCTGGTTGCCGTTCTCGTCCAGCATGGCGCGGACGCGGCCGAAGGCCTCGCCGGTCACGATCGAGTCGCCGACGTGCAGCGTGCCGCGCTGCACCAGGACGGTCGCGACCGGGCCGCGGCCCTTGTCCAGGTGCGCCTCGATGGCCACGCCCTGAGCCTGCTGTTCCGGGTTGGCCCGCAGGTCCAGCTCGGCGTCCGCGGTCAGGACGATCGCCTCGAGCAGCGCGTCGATGCCGGTGCCGTTGCGGGCCGACACGTCCACGAACAGGTTCTGGCCGCCGAACTCCTCAGCCACCAGGCCGTACTCGGTGAGCTGGGCCCGGACCCGCTGCGGGTCGGCGCCCTCCTTGTCCACCTTGTTCACCGCGACCACGATCGGGACGTGCGCGGCCTGCGCGTGGTTCAGCGCCTCGGTGGTCTGCGGCTTGACGCCGTCGTCGGCCGCCACCACGAGCACGACCAGGTCCGTCGTCTCGGCACCGCGGGCCCGCATGGCGGTGAACGCCTCGTGGCCAGGGGTGTCGATGAACGTGATCTTGCGATCGTGACCGTCCACCACGGTGTCGACCTGGTAGGCACCGATGTGCTGGGTGATGCCGCCGGCCTCGTGCGCGACCATGTTGGTGTTCCTGATCGCGTCCAGCAGCTTGGTCTTGCCGTGGTCGACGTGGCCCATGACGGTGACCACCGGCGGCCGGGCCACCAGGTCGTCGTCCTCGCCCTCGTCCTCGCCGAACTCGATGTCGAACGCCTCGAGCAGCTCCCGGTCCTCTTCCTCGGGGGAGACCACCTGGACGTTGTAGCTGAGCTCGGCGCCGAGCAGCTGCAGCGTCTCGTCGTTGACCGACTGGGTGGCCGTCACCATCTCGCCGAGGTGGAAGAGCACCTGCACGAGCGAGGCCGGGTTGACCCCGATCTTGTCGGCGAAGTCGCTCAGCGACGCGCCGCGAGACAGCCGGATGACCTGGCCGTTGCCGCGCGGGATCGACACGCCGCCGATCGCCGGGGCCTGCATGTTGTCGAATTCCTGACGGCGCTGCTTCTTCGACTTGCGGCCGCGCGAGGGCCGCCCGCCGGGCCGGCCGAACGCGCCCTTGGTGCCGCTGCGACCGCGGCCGCCGGGACGTGCCGGGCCCATGCC
>JBOHCO010000144.1:0-3610 GCA_050698895.1 Streptosporangiaceae bacterium | reverse complement strand
CAGCGGTCGCTGGCCCGCCACCCCCTGTTCCAGGTCGTGCTGGCGGTGCAGAACAACCCCCCGGCCGTGCTGGACCTGCCGGGGCTGCGCGCCAGCCTGCTGCCGACTGGGATGACCCCGGCGAAGTTTGACCTGGACATCTTGCTGCGCGAATCCTTCGGCGCGGGCGGCGCCCCGGCCGGGATCAGCGGCGAGCTGACCGCCGCCGCGGACCTGTTCGATCCGGCCACGGCCCGGCTGATCGCCGACCGGTTCGTCCGGGTGCTGGCCGCGGTCGCAGGCGATCCCGGCATCCCGCTGCACGCGGTCACGGTGCTGACCCCGCCCGAGCGCGAGCAGGTGCTGGCCGGGTGGAACGACACGGCGCGGCCGGTGCCGGCGGTCACCGTGCCGGAGCTGTTCCAGGTGCAGGTAGCCCGGACGCCCGACGCGGTCGCGGTCGCGACGGGCGATGACGTGGTCACCTATGCGGAGCTCGACTCGCGATCTGACCGTCTGGCCCGGTACCTGACCAGCCGCGGGGTAAGCCCCGAATCCCGCGTCGCGGTCATGATGGACCGCTCCGCTGAACTGGCCGCTGCGCTGCTGGCGATCCTCAAGGCCGGCGGGGCATACGTGCCGGTCGATCCGACCTGGCCGGCGGAGCGGATCGGGCTGGTGCTCCAGCAGGCCGGGTCGCCGGTGCTCCTGGCCGACCCGGCGTACACGGCAGCAGCACGCGGGCATGATGGCGCGCTCCCGGTGATCGAGATCGATGGCGCCGGCCCGGAGGATTCGGACCTGGCCCTGTCCGACCTGGTCCTGTCCGATCTGGTGCCGCCGCGATGCGCGCCGGGCCAGGCCGCCTACGTGATGTTCACATCAGGATCCACCGGCACGCCGAAAGGCGTCATCGTGACCCATCGCGACGTGACTGACCTGGCCGCCGACCGGTGCTGGCGGGCGGCCCGGCCGATCCGCGGAATGGTGGAGGCGCCGCAGGCCTTCGATGCCTCCACCTATGAGCTGTGGGTGCCGCTCCTGACCGGCGGCCAGATCGTGATCGCTCCGCCCGAGCGCTTTGACGGCCAGGTGCTGCGCTCGCTGATGAGCCGGCACGCGCTGAGCCATGTCTTCCTGACCGCCGGCTTGTTCCGGGTCATCGCCGAGGACGACCCGGAAGCGCTCGCCGGCCTGGTCGAGGTCAGCAGCGGCGGCGACATCGTCCCCGCGACGGGCGCACGGCGGGTGCTCGACACGGTGCCGGGCATCACGGTGCGGAACCTGTACGGCCCGACCGAGGTGACGCTGTGTGCCACCCAGATACCGTTCCATGATTCCGCGGAGGTCGGAGAGGCCCTCCCGATCGGATACCCGCTGGATAACACCCAGGTGTTCGTGCTGGATGGGTTCCTGCAGCCGGTGCCGGCGCGGGTGGCCGGGGAGCTCTACGTGGCCGGGGCGGGCCTGGCGCGGGGGTACCTGAACCGCCCGGGACTGACAGCGGAGCGCTTCGTGGCGTGCCCGTTCGGCCCGGCCGCGGCGTGCATGTACCGCACCGGCGACCTCGTCCGGTGGACGGGCGACGGCACGCTGGACTTCCTGGGCCGAGCCGACGACCAGGTAAAGATCCGGGGGTTCCGAATCGAGCCAGGCGAGATCGAGGCGGTGCTGGCGGCCTCACCTGGGGTGGGGCAGGTGGTAGTCACCGTCCGGGAGGACGCGCCGGGGGACAAGCGGCTGGTGGCCTACGTGGTGCCCGGCGCCAGCGCCGGGGCCGGGGACGATGACGCCCTGGCGGCCGGGGTTCGGGAATTCGCGGCCGGGCGGCTGCCGGACTACATGGTGCCGGCCGCCGTCGTGGTGCTGGCCGAGCTGCCGGTGACGGCGAACGGGAAGCTGGATCGCACAGTGCTGCCCGCCCCGGACTACGCGGCCGGGTCGTCGGGCCGGGGACCGGCGACGGTCCGGGAGGAGATCCTGTGCGCCGTGTTCGCGGAGGTCCTCGGGGTGCCCGCGGTGGGAGCAGAAGATAACTTCTTCGCCCTGGGCGGTCACTCGCTGCTGGCGATGCAGCTGGTGAGCCGGGTGCGTGCGGTGCTGGGGACCGACGTAGCGGTCCGGGCGGTATTTGAGTCGCCGACTCCGGCGGCGCTAGCGGTGGCGGCGGCGCGGGAGCCGGTGCCGGTACCGCAGGGCCGGATCCCCGACGAGGCCCAGGTCATCACGCCGGAGATGGTGCCGCTGGCCGGGCTGGATGCCGGGCAGATTACCCGGGCGACCAAGCAGGTCGACGGCGGGCCGGCCAACGTAGCCGACATCTACCCGCTGGCCCCGGTGCAGGAGGGCATCTTCTTCCACCACCTAATGGCCATGGACGGCCAGGGGGACCACGGGGATGTGTACCTGCCGTCGTTCGCGCTGGGGTTTGATTCGCGGGCCCGGCTGGACCGGTTCCTGGCCGCGTTGCAGCAGGTCATCAGCCGGCATGACATTTACAGGACGTCGGTGGCGTGGGCCGGGCTGCCGGCGCCGCTACAGGTGGTGTGGCGGCAGGCGGTGCTGCCGGTTGCTGAGGTCGCTCTGGACGACTTGAGCGGGGATGTGGCCGGCGGCCTGCTGGCCGCGGCCGGGTCGTCGATGGACCTGGGCCGGGCGCCACTGCTGCGCGCGACCGTAGCCCCGGACCCGGCCGGGGACGGCCGGTGGGCGGCACTGCTGCAGGTGCATCACCTGCTGCTGGATCACACCGGGGTGGAGGTGCTGCTGGGCGAGCTGCGGGCGCTGCTGGCCGGGCGTGGTGAGGAACTGCCGGAGCCGCTGCCGTTCCGTGACTTCGTGGCCCAGGCCCGGCTAGGGATGTCGAGGGAGGACCATCAGGAGTTCTTCACCGGGCTGCTGGGCGATGTGACCGAGCCGACCGCACCGTTCGGGCTGGCCGAGACCCGCGGCGATGGCACCGGGGTACGGCGGGCCGTGCTGCCGGTCGGCGGCGATGTAGGGGCGCGGCTGCGCGAGGCGGCCCGCCAGCGGGGCGTGTCGGCGGCGACGCTGTTCCACCTGGTCTGGGCTCGGGTGCTGGGAGTGGTGTCGGGCCGGGAGGACGTGGTGTTCGGCACCGTGCTGTTCGGCCGGATGCAGGCCGGTGCGGGCGCGGACCGGATCGTGGGTCCGTTCATCAACACGCTGCCGGTGCGGGTCGACGTCGGTGCGCCGGGTGTGGCCGCGGCGGTGGCGGCGATGCAGGGCCAGCTGGCCGCGCTGCTGGCGCACGAGCACGCGCCGCTGGTACTGGCGCAGCAGGCCAGCGGCGTGCCGGCGCCTGCGCCGCTGTTCACCTCGATGTTCAACTTCTACCGCGGCAGCCAGGCCCAGAGCCCGGAGCCCGGGAGCGGGCTGGCCGGGATCCGTGTCCTGTTCGCCCGCGACCGCACCAACTACCCGCTGGTGGTCGGCGTCGACGATACCGGGACCGGCTTTGTGGTCACGGTGGACGCGGTGCCGCCGGGGGACCCGGCTCAGGTGTTCGCGCTGCTTCAGACCGCCACGGCCAGCCTGATCGCCCTGCTGGAGGACGACCCCGCTACGCCGCTGCACGCGGTGCAGGTGCTGGATGCGGCGGAGCGGGAGC
>JBOHCO010000143.1:0-2298 GCA_050698895.1 Streptosporangiaceae bacterium | reverse complement strand
GGCTGAGGTGGCGCAGGAAGGACGGCATCACCGGGATCGGGAAGAACAGCCCGGCGAAGAACATCAGCGGGAAGAACAACACCGTCCCGATGGCCTGGGCGGCCTGGGCAGTCGGTGACACCGCGGCGATGAACAGGCCGACGCAGATCAGCGCGCCAGCGGCGAGCAGCGCGGCGAGGATGAAGCCGACCAGCTGCCGGGGCAGGAACACCCCGTACCCGATCCTGGCCACCCCGACAATCAGGACCACCGTGATCGCCACCACGGCCAGGTAGGCCAGCAGCTGGGCGCCGATCACCCGGCCCGCGCCCGCCGGGGTGGTCTGGAGACGGCGCAGGACACCCTTGTCGCGGTAGTCGGCCAGCACCATCGGCAGGGCGGTGAGCGCGATGATCGTCAGCGAGTACGCGATCAGGATCGGCACGTAGGCGTCGAACAGGCTGTGCCCGTCCAGGGACCGGCGCGTCTGCGTGTAGAACGGGATGCTGCCGAAGATGACCAGCAGGACGATCGGGAGGCCGAGCCGGGCCACGAACCGGGCGCGCTCGCGGGCAAACAGCCGCAGCTCGGTAAGCGCCAGCCGGAGGATCGGCGGGCGGATCGGCGGACGGCGAGTCGCGGGGACAGCGGTGACGGACATGGCTCTTCTGCTCCTCGGGCTGATCAGGATCGGGAACGGCTAGTCCCGGTGGTCGTCATGGTGGTGGCCGGTGAGCGCGACGAAGGCGTCCTCCAGGCTGGCCTGCTCCACCCGCAACTGCCGGGCCACGATCTGGTTGCGGGCCAGCGCGGAGGTCACGGCGTTGAGCGCGTTGTCGTTCCCGGCGACCACCACGACATCGCCCCGGTGGATGACGCTGGTGACCTCGGGCAGGCTCGTGAGCAGGACATCGTCCAGGGGCACCGACGGACGGAACTGGATTCGCTGCCCGGCCTGGAGGCCCTCGGCCAGCGCGGCCGGGGTGTCCACCGCCACGATCCGGCCCGCGTCGATCAGCGCGACCCGGTCGCACAGCCGCTCGGCTTCCTCCATGAAGTGGGTGACCAGCACGATCGTCACCCCGCGGGCGCGCACCCCCTCGATCAGCTCCCAGGTGTCGCGCCGGGCCTGCGGGTCCAGCCCGGTGGTGAGCTCGTCCAGCACGGCCACCTGCGGGCTGCCGACCAGCGCCAGCGCGATCGACAGCCGCTGCTGCTGGCCGCCCGACAGCTGGCCGAACATGGTCCGCTGCTTGTCGGTCAGCCCGAGCAGTCCCATCAGCTCCCGCCAGTTGGCCGGGGTCCGGTAGAACGAGCTGTACAGCTCCAGGGCCTCGGCCACGCGCAGCCGGTCGGGCAGCCGGCTGTCCTGAAGCTGCGCGCCGAGCAGCTGGGTCAGCTCGGCCCGGTCCCGGCGGGGATTCAGCCCGAGCACGCTGATCTTGCCGCTGTCCGGCGCCCGCAGCCCTTCGATGCACTCCACGGTCGTGGTCTTGCCCGCGCCGTTGGGGCCGAGGATCCCGAAGATCTCGCCCTCTTCCACGGAGAAGGAGACATCGTCGACGGCGACGGTGTCCTGGTAGGCCTTGTGCAGGTGCTGAACGTCAATTACCGCTGTCATGCCCTTAGCGTCGCAGGGGCGGCCCCGGCCGGGCATCGACCGGCCAGCCAGATCTCAGGGGTGGGCGGCTGAGCCGGCGGACCGACCGACCGGCTGAGCCAATCCACCGATCGGCTGACCCGCCGCCGTCAACTGCTGCCTGGCGGGCTGGCGATGGCGGGGCCGACTCCACTACGCCGGTGATCCGCTGGAGCGCCGCCGCGGTGCGCCGCACGTGACCCTTGCGGCCGTCAGCTCGCAGCACAATCAATGGCACCAAACCAGCCGGCCGATTACTGCGCGCCTTGACACTCAATCAAGGGCTCGCCGCCACCCGCACGGAACCGACGCTCCGGCCTTCACGGCCAGTGAGGCCGCCGCCTCCACGGGCGAGCGAAGCGAGATGACATGCCGCTGGGGCGGGCTTGCGACCTCGGCTTGGAGCGCCGGCAGAGTCACGTGCAACGGCGCCCACCACGAGCAACCCGCATATCAGCACAGCGGATACGACAATGCTGCAAGCACCTGCCAGGTCCGGACTTGGTCAGCCCAAGCTAAAGACAATTGAGGCCAGCGGGACGAATGCGCGGATTAGGCGACGGAGGCGCGCCAGGAGGGGCAGATCTCGTCGATCAGCGCCTCGGTCTCGGGCGCCATCCGGGACAGCACCTCGTCCAGCGCCGTCCGGGCGCACACCTCATCCACGATCGAGCGCAGCA
>JBOHCO010000142.1:0-4102 GCA_050698895.1 Streptosporangiaceae bacterium | reverse complement strand
AGATGTGCTTGATCAGATTTATGTTTGTGAGCACAACTAAGCACCGAGAAGCACCACGCCGTCATTCAAGGAGGAACGGAATGGTGAAGCCACTCGTGCTGTCTGGCCGCTCATCGCGCCGGAAGCTGATCGGCGCCTCATTAGCTCTCGCCCTGCCCGCCGCGCTGGCCATCTCGGGCGGAACCTTCGCCAGCGCGGCCAGCGCCCAGCCCGCTGCCTCGCCCGTCGCGCCCGCGTATAACGGGTCCGTCGCCGGCGGCAAGGTCATCGTGGTCCTCAGCCAGCAGCAAGCCGGCATGAACCTCAGGACGCAGGCCAGGCAGCGGATCGCCGCGGCCCACGCCGATCAGGCGCCCATCGTCGCCTCCATCCGGTCCCACGGAGGCACCGGCGTTACCCAGCTGGCCGCCCCCGACGCCGTCGCCGCGACGCTGTCCGCGGCCGAGGTAGCCCGGCTGCGCACCAACCCGGCGGTCAGGGAGATCGTGCCCGACGCCCGGATCCAGGTCTCGCAGGTGCACACCGAGACCGCTCCGCCGGCGGCCGCCTACAGTCACGCCAGGGTAAGACCGAGCAGCAGCCCCCGGCCCGGTCACGGCGGCTTCCCTGGCACCATCCCGCCGCTGCGGACCCACGTCATCCCGGCCAACTGCCCCTCACGGCCGGTGCAGGAGCCCGAGGCGGTGGCCGACATCCACGCCTCGGACGGCAACCCGAACGCCCCGGATGAGGCGAACTCCATCGCCACGGGGCAGGGCGTGATTGTCGCCAACGAGGGGATGAACGCCCTGGCCGGCGACCCGGACCTGCAGCGCGCGGACGGCGCGCACGTCGTCATCGACGCGCCGGACTACACCCAGGACCAGGGCAACGACGAGACCTTCGAGGACGCGGCGTCCGTCGGCGCGCAGGGCCTCATCACCTACCAGTACTCCAAGGCCCTGCCGTTCTCGAACGTGTCGCCCGGCTGCACCTTCACCATCAAGGGCGACGCACCCGACGCCTCACTCGTCGACCTGTCCGACATCGACACGCCCATCCTGTCCCTGGCGCAGGTCATCGCCGGGATCGACAACGCCGTGACCACCGTGCACGCGGACGTGATCTCGGAGTCGTTCGGGAGCACGTCGCTGCCGACCAGCCGGTCGGGCGCGCTGCTGGCCCAGGCCGACAACGCGGCCGTCGCCGCGGGCGTGACCGTCGTGGAGTCGTCCGGCGACAGCGGCCCCCAGGGCACCGTGATCACCGCTGCCGACGACCCCGCGGTGATCGCCGCCGGCGGGGTGGACAACCTGCATATTGTCGCGCTTAACGACGGTTACAAGAGCTACGTAAGTAACAACATGGCCGCCCAGTCCTCCGGTGCTACCGCGCCGACTGGCAAGGTGGTGGACCTGGTCGCCTCCGACTGGTTCGGCGGCGAAACTGACTGCGCCCCGCTCATCAACGGGTGCCCGGACGACTACCCGATCGAGTCCGCGGCCGGCACCAGCGAGGCGTCTCCGCTCATCGCCGGAGCCGCGGCGGACGTGATCCAGGCCTACCGCCAGACGCACAACGGGGCCAGTCCCACCCCGGCGATGATCAAGGACATCCTGACTGGCACCGCCACCAGCATCGACGCGCCGGCCGACCAGCAGGGCGCTGGCCTGCTCAACGTCTACGCCGCGGTCCGGGCCGCCCAGCAGATGCCCGGCACCACCTACGGCCGCGGTCCGGGCGACGCGCCCAGCCTGATCTCGACACCGTCGCAGCTGGACATCACCGGCAACGGCGGCTCGGTCAGCGACCAGTCCGTCAGCCTCTACAACGCCAGCACCCAGCCGACCAGGGTGACCGGCGACTACCGCTGGATCGGCCCCGAGTTCCCGATCGGCCGGACGGTCACCGAGAACGTCAGCGCCCCCGACCCCAGCCTGCCGGTTCCCGTGGCGGGCGCGACCGCGGCCAGCGCGATCACGTTCAACGTTCCGCCGCACCTCAGCCGGCTGGACACCGACATGATCTGGCCCGACCCGACCAACAGCAACATTCTGGAGTTCGTGCTGTTCAACCCGCAGGGCGCGGTCGTGCAGGAGTCCTACGACGACGGCACCCCCGGGCAGGCCGGCAGCGCGCCGAACGACCAGCATGCCGAGGTCGCCGATCCCGCTCCCGGCCGGTGGACGGCGAGGTTCCTGTGGGGCGGCATCGACGACTACGTCGAGCTCGCGCCCGCCACGCCCGGCACCTACACCGGCCCGATGTCCTTCCGGGTCTCCGGACAGGACTACCAGACCGCGCCGGCCACCCGGCCGGTCATCATCGCGCCCCGCTCGAGCGTGTCGGTGCCGCTGCACGTCGTGATGCCCGTCCAGCCCGGCGACTCTCCCGAGTCGCTGCAGCTGCAGGGGAGTAACGGCACCGCGGACTCGGTGCCGATCGCCCGCCGGACCCTGATCCCGTCGGACGGCGGCAGCTTCCAGGCGCGGATCATCGGCACCAGCGCGCGGGACGTCGGGCAGATCAACACCTACGAGATCAACGTCCCGGCCGGGGCGCCCAGCCTCAACGTCGCCCTGCACGCGACCGACGACAGCGCGGACAACCCGTTCCGCTACTACCTGGTCAGCCCGAGCGGCACGGTGGTGGCCACCGCCAGCACGCCGCAGACGGTCAACGGCCAGGTGACCGGCGACGCCGAGCTCAGCACCACCAGCCCGGCCGCGGGGATCTGGCAGATCGACGTCGTGCTGAGGCTCACGGTCAGCGGAAACGAGTTCGACCAGGCCGTGTTCGGTGACGTCACGGACGGAGGCGGCGGCTAGGCCCGATCCTGAGGCGGGGCGGGGCCGGCCTGCTGGCCCCGTCCCGCCCCGGAACCTTGTTAATCATCCATTTCCGCTGTGGCCTCGACGGCGCAATGCAGTGCTAATACATTTTGTGCATGCACAGTGTCGCCGACGGGGGCTCGGCCACACGTCGGCTGGAACAGGCCGTCGGCCTGCCCGATGAGCTCAGCGCGTGCCTCGCGGACGGCGAGCGCGCGCTGGCCGATTCTGGCGACCTGCGGGCCAGCCGGGACAGCTTCGACCGGGCCTATCAGCTGGCCGAGCTGGCCGGCGAGCCAGAGGCCATGGCCCGGGCCGTGCTCGGCCTGGCCGGGCTTTGGGTCAGCGAGCGCCGCACGGTCGCCGGCGCAGCCATGCTGGAGACGCGCCTGGAGCACGTGCTGTCCCTGCTGGGCGGGAAGTCATCGCTCGCGCTGCGCATCCGGGCCCGGCTGGCCGCCGAGGCCGACTACCGGCAGGGCACCTACGCCGCCACGCTGACCATGCTGGCCGAGGCCAGGGCGGCGGAGGACCCGGTGGCCCTGGCCGAGGCGCTGAGCCTGGCCCACCACTGCCTGCTCGGGCCGGGGGAGGTGGCCCGGCGCCGCGAGCTCGCGGCCGAGCTGGTCCGGGTCAGCTTCCGCACCGAGCGGCGCAGCGACCGGCTGATCGGGCTGCTGTGGCAGACCGCCGACGCCTACGCCGCCGGCGACCTGCACGCCGGGCGGCTGCTCGGCGAGCTGCGCGACGAGCTGGGCGAGCGAGATCACGCCGCGGTCGGGTTCGTGGTCAGCGCCATCGACGTGATGCTGGCCATCCGGGCCGGGCGTCTCGACGAGGCCGAGGCGCTGGCGGGCATCTGCGCGGCCAGCGGCGCGGCGGCCGGCGACATCGCCGCCGAGTGGTGGCCGGGCGCGCAGCTGGTTACCATCCGCTGGTACCAGGGCCGGCTCCCCGAGCTGCTGACCATGCTGCACGACCGGGTGCACTCGCCGGCGCTGAGCGCGGTGGACAACTCCACCGTCGTCGCGCTCGCGGTGGCGGCCGCCCAGCACGGTGACCGGGCCACCGCGGCCAGCAGCCTGGCCGCCCTGCGCGGCAGCGGCCTGACTAGCTTGCCGCGCGGCAGCAGCTGGCTGGTGACCATGAACGGCATCGCGGAGACCGCCTACCTGCTCGGCGATGCCGAGGCCGCCCGGGAGGCCTACGACCTGCTGCATCCGTACGCCGACCGGCCCCTGGTCGGCGGGCTCGGGGTCACCTGCTTCGGGTCGACGCACCAGGCCCTGGGC
>JBOHCO010000141.1:0-2277 GCA_050698895.1 Streptosporangiaceae bacterium | reverse complement strand
GGCCACACCAGGATCTGCGCGCTGGTCACGGCCTCGGGAGTCTTGACGAGCAGGCCGAGCCAGATGCCGAGCCAGGTCATCGCGAAGCGCAGCAGGAGGAGCAGGCCGAAGGCGGCCAGGGTCAGCCAGGCGCCGCGGTGCGGCCGCCAGCCTACGGCGAGGCCGCAGCCGGCGATGACGGCCAGCCCGGCGACGGCGGTGAGCATGTCGGCGCTGGCGCGACCGAGGACGACGGCGGCCGAGGCCATCGGCAGGGACCGGAACCGGTCGGTGATGCCCCTGGTCAGGTCGGTGACGACGGCGGCCAGGGTGGTCTCGATCCCGAACAGCATGGTCATCGCGAACATGCCGGGCAGCAGGAACTCCCGGTAGCTGCCGCCGCCGGGCACGGTGATGGCACCGCCGAACAGGTAGGCGAACATCAGCACGGTCAGGACCGGGAACAGCAGCGTGATGAGCACCGGTGCGGGCTGGGCGATCCAGTGGTCAAGCTCGCGGCGGCTGATGGTCCGGGTGTCGCGCAGCAGGCGGCTCGCGTCGGCGGTCATCGGGCGGGCCCGCGATGCCCGGTGAGGTTCAGGTAGACCTCATCGAGCGTGGGGCGGCGCAGCGTGATGTCCTCGACGGCGATGCCGGCGTCGTGCAGGGCCGGGGCCAGTTCGGTCAGGACGCGAACCCGGCCCGGCGCGGGCGCGTCCAGGCAGCGCCGGTCGGCGTCGGCGCGCGGCGCGGTCCCGGCGACGCGGGTCATCAGCTCGGCCGTCCGGCCCGGGTCGGCCGCGTCGCGCACCGTGACCTGGATCCGATCGGCACCGAGCGCGGACTTCAGCTCGCCGGGGCTGCCCCGGGCGATCACCCGGCCGGCGTCCAGCACGATGATCTGGCCGGCCAGCTGGTCGGCTTCTTCCAGGTACTGGGTGGTCAGCACGATCGCGGTGCCGCCGGCGGCCAGGGCGCGGACCGCCTGCCAGACCTCGGCCCGGCTGTGCGGGTCCAGGCCGGTGGTGGGCTCGTCGAGGAACAGCACGGCGCGGGAGCGGATCAGGCTGGCGGCCAGGTCGAGCCGCCGCCGCAGGCCGCCGGAGTACTTCGCGGCCGGCCGCTCCGCGGCGTCCTCGAGCTGGAACTGGGCCAGCAGTTCCGCGGCGCGCCGCCGGGCCGCGGCCGGGCGCAGGCCGTGCAGGCGCCCGAACAGCACCAGGTTCTGACGGCCGCTCAGCACCTGGTCGACCGCGGCGTGCTGGCCGACCAGGCCGATGGCCGCCCGGACCCGCGCGGGCTGGCGGGTCACGTCGAACCCGGCGATCTCGGCCCGGCCGCCGTCGGGGCGCAGCAGCGTGGTGAGGATCCGGACCGCGGTCGTCGTGCCCGCGCCGTTCGGGCCGAGCAGGCCGGCCACCGTGCCCCGGCCGACCTGCAGGCTGATCCCGGCCAGCACCGTGGTCTGGCCGTAGCGCTTGGTCAGGCCGTGGGCCTGGACCGCGAGCGGCCCCGCGCCCGCCGTCATCGTCACCGGCTGGCCGGCCATTGCGCTCCTGTCGTCCGCCATCGCTGTCCTCTCATCCGGATCCGATTATCCGTATGCTGTACGGTACATCATACGGGATTAGTTGGGGTGCGCGAGGCGAAGGACGGCGCGCTCTACGATGCACACGTGAGCACGGTGCATAGCGGCGGCGGCGACCCCGCGCGGAGCATGGCCCTGCTGTGGGGCAGCGACCGGCCCGTGCGCTCGCGCGGCCGGCAGCCGGCGCTGACCATCCGGCAGATCACCAGGGCGGCCATCGAGGTCGCCGACGCCGACGGCCTGGACGCGCTGTCGATGCGGCGGGTGGCCGAGCGGCTCGGCGTGGGCACGATGTCGCTGTACAGCTACGTGCCGGGCAAGGCCGAGCTGATCGACCTCATGCTCGACACGATCTACCTCGAGACCAGCTCCGACCCGGACCCCGGCGCCTACTGGCGGGACCGGCTGGAGCACGTCGCCAGGGACAACTGGGACCGGGCCCGCCGCCACCCGTGGACGCTCCAGATCGCCGCCGCCAGCCGCCCGCCGCTGGGACCGGGGCTCGTGGCCAAGTACGAGCGCGAGCTGGAGACCATCGACGGCCTCGGGCTCAGCGACATCGAGATGGACGCGGTCATCGCGCTCATCAACGACTACGTGCAGGGTGCGGCGCGCGGGGCGGTGGACGCTGCCGGCGTGCAGCAGGCGACCGGCATCGACGACGAGACCTGGTGGGCGGCCGCCGCGCCCTGGCTGAGCCAGGTCTTCGA
>JBOHCO010000140.1:0-1342 GCA_050698895.1 Streptosporangiaceae bacterium | reverse complement strand
TGGTCTGCACCGGCCGGTCGAACCGGGAGGTGGCCGCCGAGCTGTATGTCAGCGTCAAGGCGGTCGAATTCCACCTCGGGCATGTCTTCGACAAAATCGGGATCCGGTCCCGCAAAGACCTGGCCAGCCGGCTGGCGGCACCCGGCCCGCGAGCGGCAGTCGCGGAAGGCCGCACGTCCTGAGGCCAAGCTCCCGGCACCTCGTTTCACCACGGGCGAGAAGGTCAAGGATGCCTTCAAGAAGTAAGCAGCGTCCGCAGGCACTACCCGGGCAGGCGGAGCACCAGTTCCGCGCCCGCCCGGCGCTGCGTTGCCTGGCGGCCAGGGTCACATCCTGACTGCCTGGCCAGCGCGGGGGAAGCCGCAGGCGCGGCCCGTCAGCCTCTTCGCCTGCCGGTATACCCTATGACGATGCATCGTCATCCGGTATAGTGCCGGTCGTGGCTAAGTCGATGCGATCGGACCCGGGCGCGCCCGGTCACTGGACACGCCGCCGGGTGCTCGGCGCAGGCGCGGGCGGGCTGGCGGTGGCGGCCGTCGCCGGGGGCGGCGCGCTCGAGCTGATCTCCCGCGGGGTGCTGCCGGGCGCGCAGGTGCTCGACCACCTGGACGGGGCGTGCTCGGTGGCGGGCCCGCCGCTGGTGTTCTCCGCGCCGGGCCCGTCGGTATCGGGGAGCTTCTACTCGCGCGCCCGGCGCCGTCAGGTCGGCTACACGATCGCCTGGCCGCCCGGCCACCGGCCGGGCACGCCGCTGCCGCTGATCGTCGCGCTGCACGCGTACGGGGGCAGCCACCGGCGGGTGCTGACCAGGATGTCGCTGCCCCAGGCGGTGGCCCTGCACGTGAATGGCAGGCCGCTGCCGCCGATGGCGATAGCGGCGGCCGACGGCGGCCCTGGCTACTGGAACCCGCACCCGGGCGACGACCCGATGGGCATGGTGATCGACGAGCTGATCCCCATGTGCCAGCGGCGCGGGCTGGGCCGCGGGCGGCGGGCGATCGGCACGCTGGGCATCTCGATGGGCGGGTACGGCGCGGTGCTGCTGGCCGAGAAGTATCCCCGGCTGATCTCGGCGGTGGCCGCGATCGGCCCGGCGGTCTGGACCAGCTACGCGCAGGCCCGCGCGGCCAACGCCGGCGCGTACGCCTCGGCCGCCGCCTTCGCCTTCGCCGACGCGGTCACCCACGCAGGCGCGCTGGCCGGGACGGCGGTCCGGGTGGCCTGCGGGCTCAGTGACCCCTTCTACCCCGGCGCGCGGGCCCTGGCCAGGGTCCTGCCGCCCGGCGCGGTCACCGAGCTGTCCAGGGGCTGCCACACCGGGCAGTTCTTCGCCGCCCAGGAG
>JBOHCO010000139.1:0-1426 GCA_050698895.1 Streptosporangiaceae bacterium | reverse complement strand
GGCTCAACTCGACCCGGATGGTGTTCCTGGTCGACGAGCTGGAGCAGCGCGGGCTGGTCGAGCGCCGCCGCAACGACGCCGACCGCCGGTCCTACGCGCTGTACCTGACCGGTGCCGGCTGGGCCCGGCTGCACCAGGTCCGGCAGGTCGCGGCCGAGCACCAGGCCGAGCTGGGCTCGTCGCTCAGCCCGGCCGAGCGGGCCCAGCTCACCGCGCTGCTGCGGCGGCTGGCCGCCGAGCAGGGGATCACCGAGCAGAGCCTGCCCGGCTAGATCACGGCTAGTTCACGGGCTAGGCCGCGGCTAGGCCAGCTGACGGACGGCGTCCAGCACGGCCCCGTGGAAGGTCGGGTAGGCGTAGATCATCTCGCTCAGCCGCCGCACCGGGACGCGGGCGTGCACGGCCAGCGTGAGCATGCTCAGCACCTCGCCGCCGACCGGCCCGGCGGAGGTCGCGCCGACGAGCACGCCCTGCTCGGCATCGGCGACCAGCTTGATGAAACCGTTGTTACCGGCCTTGTGTATCCAGCCGCGGCTGGACGCCGGCACCTGGGCGATGCCGACCCGCACATCCACGCCCCGCTCTCTGGCCCCGGCCTCGCTGAGCCCGACCGAGCCGATCTCCGGGTCGGTGAAGGTAACCCTGGGCACCGCGTGGTACTCGGCCTCGTGGCCGGGCCGCCCGAGGATGTCGGCGATGACGATCTCGCCCTCGTACATCGACATGTGGGTGAACGCGCCGTGGCCGGTGGCGTCGCCGATGGCCCAGACGCCCGGCGCGGCGCGCATATGGCCGTCGGTGGGGATGTGGTGGGCCCGCTCGTCCAGGCCGATCGTGCCGACGCCCAGCGCGGCCAGGTCGGTGTGCCGGCCGATGGCCACCAGCAGCTTCTGGCCCCGCACGCTGGATCCGCTGGTCAGCGACACCTCGAACTCGGCCCCGTCATGGGCCACCGAGGCCGCGGTGCACCCGGTGCACACCGAGATGCCCTCCTGCTTGAAGACCCGGTCCAGCACCTCGCTGGACTCCGGCTCCTCCACCGACAGCAGCCGGTCCGACTGCTCGATCATCGTGACCGCCGCGCCGAACCGGGCGAAGACCTGGCCCAGCTCCACGCCGATCGGGCCGGCGCCCAGCACCAGCAGCGACTCGGGCACCTGCTCGGTCTCGATGGCCTCGCGGTTGGTCCAGTACGGCGTCCCGGCCAGGCCCGGCACCGGCGGCACCGCCGGGGAGGTGCCCGGGTTGAGCACGATCCCGCGGCGGGCCCGCAGCACGTCCTCGCCCACCGTGACCCGGTCCGGCCCGGTGAGCACCCCGTAACCGCGGAACAGCGTGCCGCCCTTCCCGGCGAACCGGTCGACCGCGGCCTGGTCGTCCCAGTCGTCGGTGGCCTCGGCCCGGATCCGGGCCGCCACCGGGGCCC
>JBOHCO010000138.1:0-2070 GCA_050698895.1 Streptosporangiaceae bacterium | reverse complement strand
GCGTGGGACCTGCAGGAGATGGCCTTCACCACCGAGCTGCTGGTCCGCGAGCTGGTCACCAACGCCATCCGGCACGCCCAGCCGCCCATCCAGCTCCGCCTGATCCTGGACGGAGTGCTGTCCTGCGAGGTCTGGGACGGCGCCAGCACGGCCCCGCACCTGCGCCGGGCCGACCGCTACGACGAGGGCGGCCGCGGCCTGATGCTGGTCGCCCAGCTGGCCGAGCGCTGGGGCACCCGGCACACCTGGACCGGCAAGACGATCTGGGCCCAGCAGCCGCTCCCGCGCCCGGCCGCCCGCTAGCCCATCATCCCGAACAAGATCTGCCTACGGCCGGAACCAGCGCTGCCCGCGACGGCCGGCACAGCGCTGGACGGTCAGCGTGGTGCCGGGCTGCGCATTCGAGCCGGGGGCGGTCAGGCACAGCTTGTCGCCGGCGTTGGTCAGCGCGAACGCGGCGCCGGGCAGCCAGTCCTGGTCGTTGCTGCCGGTGCAGCGCTCGACGGTGACGGGCCCCGGCCCGGACGTGATGGCCAGCGGCGGGGCGGCGGCCGGCCGGTCGCTGGCGGTACTGCCAGCGATGCTGGCGCCGGTGCTGGCGGTGCTGGCGGTGCTGGCGGTGCTGGCGGTGCTGGCGGTCAGGCAGAGCCCGCTGCTGGTCCGCAGCTGCTGGCCGGCCAGCGTCCACTCCTCGTTTTCCGAGCCCCGCCCGCAGGCGGCCAGCCAGGTCCAGGCGCCGGGCTGGTCGGCCACGTACTCGGCGCACAGCCCGGTCACCGCGCTGGGCAGCGCGCCCTGGCCCAGGATGCTGACCGCGTGCGCCGCGGCGGCCAGGTAGTGCTGGTAGCGGCCGGTCAGGTACGCCGTCCACGGGCGCAGGTCCGTCCCGTACCCGGCCACCACCCGGTAAGCGGCCCGCGCGTTGCACCGGCCCTGATACGCGCAGGTGTCGCTGACCCCGGTCCGGGCCTGGCCGCCCACCTGCCAGGCACCACGGAAGACGGCGTCGCGGCTGGGCCGGCTGCTGGCCCGGGTGCTCGGCCGGCTGGACGGCCGACTGGACGGCCGGGCGGTCGACGAGGCTGTCGGCGAGGCTGTCGGCAGGGTCGTGGGCGCGGTGCAGGGTCGGCGGGTGCTGTTGTCGTAGCAGGCCGCCGGGTCGCAGCCGGTCTCGGCCAGCGCCACCGCGACCGCCGTGGTGAGCCGGCCGTGCGCCGGGCCGGTGTTCGGGAACCCGGCCTTGGCCGCCCACGCCGCGCACCGCCGGGCCGCCGTGGCCAGCTGGCTGCCGCTCAGCCGGACCGGCAGCGCGTCCGGGATCACGCCCGGCCGGGCCGGGCTGGGATGCACGACCGGCGGGCTGAGCCGGGGCCGGGCCGCCGACCGGCTTGGCGCGCCCAGCGCGCTGACCAGGAAGAACGCCGCGAACAGCGCGACGGCCACGATCAGGCTGCGGATCAACTGGCGGCTCCCCTGGGCACGAGCTGGCCGTGAGCCGGTCCTCGCCGCCCACACCACCTACCAACATGCCCGCCCGGGTCAGCCCGTTGGGACTGGCGTTGGCAAAGATCTCGTCAGGCCATCGGTCGCCCGGGCTGGGTGGGTTACGCCGGGCACCAATGGTAACAATGGGGATTCAGACGATTACTCTAAGCAACATAATCCACTGTCGGGGGCGGATGTGGCAACAGAGTGGCAGCCCACCCCGGCGCCGGGCGACCAGGTCCCGGCGCCGGAGCAGCCGAGCGTGCCCCAGCAGCCCGCTGCGCCCCCGGCCCGGGCGTCGCAGGCGCCGGGCATTCCGCAGCAGGCCGGACAGCGAGCCGACGCCTACGAGCCCAGCCCGCCGCCGTCCTACAGCCCGGCCGACGAGCCGCCCGCGCGGCGGCTGGCCAGCCACCCGGTGGTCGGCTTCATCCCGTGGATCCTGTTCTGGGTCATCGGCGGCCCGTCCACCTGGGAGACCGCCACGATCGCGGCGCTGATCGCGGCCCTGCTGGTGATGGCGCTGAGCCTGGACCTCCAGCCCCTGGTGGCCTGGTCGACGGCCCAGTCCGGCCCGGCCGAGCC
>JBOHCO010000137.1:0-1067 GCA_050698895.1 Streptosporangiaceae bacterium | reverse complement strand
GGGGAGTCGTCCAGGGCGGGGGAGTCGTCCAGGGCGGGGGAGTCGTCCAGGGCCGGGGCCGGCACGGGCGCGCCCAGGGTCAGCGCGGCGTCCGCGGCATGGTCCTCGGCGGCGACCTGCCCGGCGGGGAGCTGCGGCGCCGAGTGGTGCGGGTCGGCGGCCACGGCTGAGGCACCGTTATCTCGCCCGTCATTCCGTCCGCCGGCGGCCTCGAGCCTGCTGGCGCCGTTCCAGGGCTGGGCGCCGGTCGCGACCATGTCGGCGGGCAGGCGCACCTCGACCGCGGTGCCGCCGTCGGGCGGGCGGGTCAGCACGACGCTGATGCCGTGCCGCGCGGCCAGGTGCGAGACGGCGAACAGGCCCATCTGGCGCACGACGGTCGCGTCGGCGGGCATCGGGTGGGCGAGCTGCCAGTTGAGCCAGCCCAGGTAGTCATCGGGCAGGCCGGGCCCCTCGTCGGTGATGCCGATCAGCGCCTCGCCGTCGGAGTCCGCGAACCCGGACACGCTGACCTGGGCCGAGCCGGGCGAGAAGGAGGTCGCGTTCTCCAGCAGCTCGGCCAGCAGGTGCACGACGTCGACGGCGGCCTCGTCGCTGACCACGACGTCGGACTGGACGTCGATGGCGATCTGGTCGTACTGCTCGATCTCGGAGGCGGCGGCCCGGAGCACGTCGACCAGCGGGACCGGCTCGGTCCAGCGCCGCGGGCTCCGGTGGCCGGCCAGCACCAGCGCGGTGTCGGAGTGGCGCCGCATCCGGGTGGCCAGGTTGTCCATCTGGAACAGGCGGGCCAGCAGGTCCGGGTTGTCCTCGCGGAGCTCCATGCTGTCGATCAGCCGCAGCAGCCGGTCATGCAGGGGGTGGCTGCGCTCGAAGAAGCTGGCCACGACGGTGTCGGCGCTCTCGCGCAGCCGGGCCTCCTCCCCGGCCACCCGCACCGCCTCCTGGTGCAGCCGGCCGAAGGCCCGGGCGACCTCGCCGATCTCGCCGCCGGCCGGGATCTCGATCGGCGAGGCCAGGACGGCCGGCCCGGGGTCGCCGCCCGCGGTCAGCGCGCGGATATCGGC
>JBOHCO010000136.1:0-1957 GCA_050698895.1 Streptosporangiaceae bacterium | reverse complement strand
CAGCCGCGCCCGCCGCAACCCCTCTGGCCCTCGGTCACTTCGCCAGAGAAACTCGGAAACACGAGTATCGGGTGACCGGCATTATCTACCTAGGTAGAGTTCTGTGGCAGCGGTAAGGGGGCGTGATGGATCGGTTCACCCAGGTGCTGGCGGGCCTGCTCGGGCAGACGGCCCGCCTGCTCCCGGCCGGGTGACCGCGGGATGCCGGCCAGGCCCAGACGCGGCTGCATGCGGGCCGCCGAGCCGGAGGACCAGAACTGCGGCGAGCACGGCGGCAGGAACTCGTCGGAGCTCAGGTTCAGCTGGGTCGTCGCCCGACCCGGGCCCGGCAGCGTGCTCGACAGCACGCACGCTCCCTGGTTCGACGAGTCTCCGCTGCGGTCGCCGCTGCGATCGCGCTGCGCCCGGCCGCTGGCCGGCTGATCTGCGCCTGCTCCTGATCGGTCACTCGGCAGCCTGGTCGTCATCTGGTGCGTAGATGCCCAGGCGCCGGCGCCGCCGCCACTGGCGATAGGCCCGGACCGGATGTGTCACTGCCTTGGCGAGCCGGGGGTCGACCGGACCGAACCAGTCGGCCGGCAGGCCCATGGCGCGCTGCGGCTCCTCGCCCTGCCTGGCGTACCGACTTGTGGTCCCGGGCAGGCCGAAGACCCGGTTGGGCTCATAGTTGTCATCGTTCACCTGACCGCCCCGCAGCCTGTGCTGTCGTCGCCCCCTCGCTCAAGGATGCGGGGTTCGCGCGCATCCGGCAAGGGTCGGCGGTAGAGCCCGTCAGCGTCGCATGGCAGGCTCGTGGCCCGTGATCGATGAATTCGCGAAAGAGCACCTCCATGACGATTTGCGCTGGATACGCGAGGTGCTGGTCTGGAAGCTGGACGGGCTCTCCGAGTACGACATCCGCCACCCCCTGACGTCGACCGGGACCAACCTCCTCGGACTGGTCAAGCACCTGGCCATCTGGGAATCCAGATACTTCGGCGAGGTCTTCAGCCGTCCGTTCCCGGAGCCCCTGCCGCGGTGGGATGACGAAACCACGGACGGCACCGACCTGTGGGCCACCGAGCACGAGACCCGCGAGGACATCATCGGCCTCTACCGCCGCGTGTGGGCGCACTCGGACGCGACCATCGACGCGCTTCCCGTCGACGCCCCCGGCCACTTGCCGTGGTGGCCGCGCCCCGACGTGAAACTGTTCAATATCCTGGTTCACCTGCTCTGCGATACCACCCGGCACGCCGGGCACGCCGACATCCTGCGCGAGCAGCTCGATGGCCGGGTCGGGACGGACGCGCAGAGCGCGGCCCGGTACGGACAGGACAGTGCCGTCCGGGAAGCCCGGTACGCGCAGACCGAGCAGGCCGCCCGGGCCGCTGATCCAGCCCGCTAGGTCAGCGGGAGGCTAGGTCAGCGGGAGGCTAGGTCAGCGGGCGGCCTGGTCACGGGAGGCCTGGTCGCGCAGCCACTCCAGAGCCGCCGGGGCGGAGTCGAGCACCGTAATGTGGCCGGCGTCAGGAGCCAGCCGGAGCTCGGCTGCCGGGCAGTGCGCTGCTAGCCACTTACCATGGGCGCTGGGCACCATCCGGTCCTGGTCGCCGTGCAGGATGAGGACCGGCGCGGCCCGCCCGGCCCCGGCCGCGCGCTGCTCGGCCACCCCGGATCGGCTCCAGCCCGCGAACCAGTCAAGTCCCTCGGCGTCCAGCGGGGCCGGCGCGGACATGCTGACCACGGCGATGACGCGTTCAGGCCAGAGCGCCCCGCAGGCCATGGCGTGCGGCCCGACATCAGCTTCTGTCACCACGGGTTCGACCCTGATGGCCGGCACTAACCCAGCTGGTCGCGGCGGCGGGTCAGGTGGGCGGTCTCGGCGGTGTTGCCGGTGAGCTCGATGGCCCTGTCGTACGCCTCGCGCGACTCCTGGCTGCGGCCCAGCCGGCGCAGCAGGTCGGCGCGCGTCGAG
>JBOHCO010000135.1:0-1937 GCA_050698895.1 Streptosporangiaceae bacterium | reverse complement strand
GCGCCGCGCCGGCCCCGGCGCCAGTGGCTGACAGCTCCGCTCGCAACGGACTCCCCTTTCCACGTCTATCTTAGCCCGGCCGCGTCGCGCATTTACTGCGGCAAGCCTGAAGCAGTAAATCACTTTGTTAATTAATAACAAGGTGTTTTCTTGCCTATTCATTAGCCACTCTGACAGTGTTATCTGGCGGGTCCGAAAGGTAGAAAGGACCAGGCCAGTGCACCCTGAGATCATCCGCATGCTCAACCGTGAACGGGTCGCCGACCTGCATCACCAGGCCGCGTCAGCTCGCAGTAAATACCGGCGAGAACGCCATTACGGCCGGCGCCTGATGCTGCTTTCCGTGCGTGAATTCCCAGGCCGGGCGGGCCGGATCCGGGACGGGTGCTGGCGGTCGTGGTCGGCTATGCGACGCTGAGGCGATGACGACCCAGGCGGAACTGGTCTTCTCCGGCGGAGCCATCTACACGGCGGACGCGACGACGCGGCGGATGACCAGGGCCGTCGCGCCTGACGGCGGGCCGGCCGGGGCGGTGGCCGTGGCCGGCGGGCGGATCGCGGCGCTGGGCCGGGATGCGGCCAGCCTGGACGACCTGACCGGGCCGGGCACCGAGGTGGTCGACCTGCGCGGCCGGGCGCTGCTGCCCGGCTTCCAGGACGCGCACGTCCACCCGGCGTTCGCCGGGGTGGCCATGGTCGGGTGCAGCCTGATCGGCGCGGCCACCCTGGGCCAGGCGCTGGACCGGATCGCCGCCTACGCCGCGGCCCACCCCGGGAAGGAGTGGATCTCCGGGTCGGGCTGGCGGCTGGAGTGGTTCGCGGGCGGCACGCCGGGCCGCGCCGCGCTGGACGCGGTCGTCGGCGACCGGCCCGCGTTCCTGCTCAACCGGGACGGCCATGGCGCCTGGGCCAGCTCGGCGGCGCTGCGGCGGGCCGGGCTGGACCGCCGCACGCCGGATCCGCCCGACGGGCGGATCGAGCGCGAGGACGACGGCACGCCGCAGGGCACCCTGCACGAGGGCGCGGCCAGCCTGGTCGGCCGGCTGGTCCCCGAGCTGTCGCTGGAGGAGCAGGTGGCCGGGCTGCTGATGGCCCAGCAGCACCTGCACCAGCGCGGCATCACCGCCTGGCAGGACGCCATCGTGGGCCGCTACCTGGGCTCGCCGGACCCGCTGCCCGCCTACCTGGCCGCCGCGTCCAGCGGCCGGCTCACCGCGCGGGTGCGGGGCGCGCTGTGGTGGGACCGGGCCAGGGGCGCCGAGCAGCTCGATGACCTGCTGGGCCGGCGTGAGCTCGGCCAGGCGGGCCGGTTCAGCGCCGGCACCGTGAAGATCATGCAGGACGGCGTGACCGAGAACTTCACCGCGGGCATGATCGACCCCTACCTGGACCCGGCCCACTGCCATGAGCACGACAGTGCCGCAGACACCCGCGGGCTGTCCTACGTTGACCCCGAGGCGCTGCGGGAGTACGTGACCCGGCTGGACGCCGCGCACTTCCAGGTCCACCTGCACGCCATCGGCGACCGGGCGGTGCGGGAGGCGCTGGACGCCATCGCGGCCGCCCGGGCCGCCAACGGCCCCGGCGGGGCCAGCGCCAACCGGCATCACATCGCCCACCTGCAGGTGGTGCACCCCGATGACGTGCGCCGGTTCGCGCGGCTCGGCGTGACCGCCAACGTTCAGGCGCTGTGGGCGGCGCACGAGCCGCAGATGGACGAGCTGACCATCCCGTTCCTCGGCCCCGAGCGGGCGGCCCGCCAGTACCTGTTCCGCGACCTGCTGGCCAGCGGCGCGCGGCTGGCCGCGGGCAGCGACTGGGCGGTGAGCAGCGCCAGCCCGATGCGGGCCGTCCACGTGGCGGTGAACCGGTCCCTGGCGGGCTACGACGCCGAGCCGTTCCTGCCCGGGCAGCGGCTCGACCTGGCCGAGGCGCTG
>JBOHCO010000134.1:0-3230 GCA_050698895.1 Streptosporangiaceae bacterium | reverse complement strand
GCGCACGGAAGGCGCGGGATGCCGGGCTGCGCGCACTGGACACCCTCGGTCTGGCCGACCGCGCGTCAAGCTACCCGGACCAGCTGTCCGGCGGCGAGCGGCAGCGGGTCGCGATCGCCCGGGCGGTGGTGGGCGACCGGCACCTGCTGCTGGCCGACGAGCCGTCCGGCGCGCTGGACTCGGCCAACAGCGAGGCGGTGATGCGCATGATCCACGCCGCGTGCAAGCAAGGCGTCGCCGCCGTCGTCGTGACGCACGACGCGCAGCTCGCCGCCTGGGCGGATCGGGTGGTGTTCATCCGGGACGGCCGCATCGTTGACCAGACGGTGCCCGCGCCGGGCCCGGAGTCCCTGCTCGGGCAGGACCGGTGAGCACCCTGACCCGCCCGCCGGACCTGGCGGGTGACCGGCATCGTGCAGGACCCGAGCAACCTGGCGGACGAGTTCGCTCTCGTCGCGCCGGGCCAGGTCAGGCACCCGAGCCGGGTCATCATGCTGCTCGGCCCGGCCGCGGCGCAGCTGGCGAGTCACGGCGACACAACGCTGCCCGGCCTGCCCGCGGCGGCACTGACCGTTCCCAACGAGCAGGTGGGCGGACTCCCGCAGGCCACGCTCATCCTGGTGGTGGAGGCACTCGGCCTGGCGTTCATCGGCCTGGTGTCGGTGGCCAGCTTCTCCGTGATGGCCCAGCGCAGGCTCCGTGCCCTGGGCATGCTCAGTGCGATCGGCGCGACCGAGCGCAATCTTCGCCTGGTCATGATCGTCAACGGCCTGGTGGTCGGCGTGGTCGCCGCGCTGGCCGGGGCGGCGCTCGGCCTGGCCGCCTGGTTTGCCTATGCGCCGACCCTGCAGCAGGCGGTCGGCCACGCGGTCGACGCGGCCAGCCTGCCGTGGTGGGCGATCGCCATCGCGATCGTGTTCGCGATCGCGACGTCGCTGCTGGCCTCCCGCCGCCCGGCTAAGGCGATGGCGGCGGTGCCGGTGGTGGCCGCGCTGTCCGGCCGCCCCGCGCCGCCGAGCGCGGTGCACCGCTCGGCCGTGCCGGGTGCCATCGCGTTCGCGTTCGGGCTTTTCTGCCTGGCGTTCGCCGGCGGCCAGGGCGGCCCGCCTGGCGAAGGCCAGGGCGGCCCGCCGCTGGCCCTTGTCCTGCTCGGCGGCCTGGTCGGGGTCATCGCCGGCATCATCCTGATCGCCCCGCTGGCCATCGGCGCGCTGGCCGCCGGGGCTGGCCCGCGGCTGCCTGTCGGCATCCGGATCGCGGTACGTGACCTGGTCCGCTACCGGGCCAGGTCCGGTGCCGCGCTGGCGGCGACCACCTTCGCCGTGTTCCTGGCCACGGTGATCTGCCTGGTCGGCAGCGAGCGGACCGCCAACCCGCTCACCCCGTCCGGGCCCAACCTGTCCAGCAGCCAGCTCATTGTCACCGCCGGGCGCAGCCCGGCCCAGGGCATGATGATGCCGCTCACCAGCGCCCAGGAGGCCAGCCTCAGCAAGCGGCTGAACAGCCTGGCCGCCCGCCTGCACGGCGGGCCGGCGGTAGCACTGGAATCCACCGGCTTCCTGAATAAGGCGGGTACGCCGACGGACGGGAATTACGGGGTCGGCCCGGACGTGGCCACCCCCCGGCTGCTGGCCACGTACGGGATCAAGGCCAGCCAGATCGCGCCCGGTACCGAGATCCTGACCTCGCGGCCAGGACTGGCGGGCCTGTCGCACCTGGAGCTGACCTGGGAGGGCTCCGGCAACGGAGGTATATCTGATGGCAGTCCCCAGCCTGTTAGCAAAGCCGGCTCGTCTTGCGTGCCGAGCAACGACTGCCTGGCCAGCCCCGCGATCCAGACGGTCAGCGGCCTGCCCACCGGCACCTCGGCGCCGACCACCGTCATCACCGAGCACGCGGTGCGCAAGTACCACCTGCATACGCACCTGGACGGGTGGCTGATCCAGGCGCCGGCCCCGCTCACCGCCGCGCAGTTGCGCGCCGCGCGTCGAGCCGTACTCGCCTTCCAGGCCCCGCTCGAGATCGCCTCCGGCGGCACGGACTTCGCCGAGATCGCCGATGTCGGCACCGGGCTCGGCATCCTGATCGCGCTGGGCGTTCTGGCCGCCTGCGTCGGCCTGATCCGCAGCGAGACCGCGCCGGACCTGCGCACGCTCACCGCGACCGGGGCCAGCTCGGCCACGCGGCGGACGATCACCGCGGCGACCGCGGCCGCGCTGGGCCTGCTCGGCGCGGTACTCGGCATGGCCTTCGCCCTGGTCGCCAGCCTGGTCTGGGCGCACGGCGTCCTGTCCGCCCTGTTCGGAGACGTGCCGGTGGCCGACGTGCTGATCCTGCTGATCGCGCTGCCGCTGGCCGCCGCGGCCGGCGGCTGGCTGCTGGCCGGCCGCGAGCCGGAGGTCATCGCGAGACAGCCGCTGGGCTGACGTGGGTCACGTCCTCATCGTCGGCCGGATCGTCAGCCGGGCGGGCGGCCACGCTGTTACCCGGCGAGGCCGGCGAGGTCGTCGGGGGTGAGCCGGATCCTGGCCGCGCCGACGTTCTCGGCCAGGTGGGCGAGGCGGCCGGTGCCGGGGATCGGGAGCATCACCGGGGAGGCGGCCAGCAGCGCGGCGAGCGCGACCTGCTGGACGGTCACCCCGTGCCGGGCGGCGGCCTGCTCAAGCCGGGTCGTGTCGATGGGGTCGTGGCCGCCGCCGAGCGGGAAGAACGGCACGAACGCGGTGCCGGACCGGGTGCAGTCGGCCAGCAGCGCGGCGTCCGCGGTGGCGTGCACGTGGAACGCGTTCTGCACGGCGGCGACCGGGGCGATCGCGCGGGCCTCGGCGAGCTGTGCGGCGTCGACGTTGCTGACGCCCAGGTGCCGGATGAGGCCCTCCTCGCGCAGTCTGGCCAGCGCGGCGAACCGCTCGGCGATCGGCTCGCCGCCCGGCGGGTTCCTCGCGCCGATCCGCAGGTAGACCAGGTCGAGATGATCGACGCCGAGCTCGCGGAGGTTGTCCTCCACCAGGTCGCGCAGCTGGCTGGGGACGGCCTGCTGGGTCGGGGTGCCGTCCGGCCCGAGCATCGGGCCGACCTTGGTGGCGATGACCAGGCCGTCGGGATAGGGGGCTAGCGCCCGGCGGACCAGCTGGTTGGCCACGACGTCGCCGCGCCGGTAGAAGCTCGCGGTGTCGAGGTGATTCACGCCCAGCTCGACGGCGCGGCGCAGCACCGCGATCCCGTCCTGC
>JBOHCO010000133.1:0-3665 GCA_050698895.1 Streptosporangiaceae bacterium | reverse complement strand
TGATGAACACGATGGCCTCGAAGGCCAGGCCGATGGCCTCGGGGTCGACCACGGCCCGGTAGCCGCGGATGGCCCCGCTGCGCTCCAGCTCGCGGACCCGGCGGTGGCACGGGGAGATGCTCAGCCCAACCCGCTCGGCCAGCTCGGTGACGGTCAGCCGGCCGTCCTCCTGGAGCAGGGCAAGAATCTTCCGGTTGACCGCGTCCATGAGGTCATTACTACCACTCGGGCGCGCTACTTCGGGAAAACTTGGCAACACTTTCGGGCTGACCTGGGCTAATTTCCTCTCAGAAGCCGAATCAGAGGGAGAAAATGCCATGGCCGCCAGCTCCATCGCCGCCTTCTGGGTGGTCGCCCTCCTGCTGATCGCCGTGCCCGGCGCCGACTGGGCCTTCGTCATCGGCACCGTCCTGGGCGGGCGTCCCGTGCTGCCCGCCGTCAGCGGCCTCGTGCTCGGCTACGCCGGCCTGACCATCGCCGTCGCGGCCGGGGTCGGCGCCGTCGTGGCCCGGTCGCCGGCCGCGCTGACCGTGTTCACGGTGGCCGGCGGGCTGTACCTGATCTGGCTCGGCGCGCGGGCCTTCCTCCGGCCCGGCGGGCACGGCCTGCCGGCCGGGGCCGAGCCCGGCTCGGGCCGGTCCGTGCTGGTCCGGGGCCTGGGCGTCAGCGGCCTCAACCCCAAGGGCCTGCTGGTCTACCTGGCCGTGCTGCCCCAGTTCACCACCCCGCGCGGGCCCTGGCCGCTGACCGCGCAGCTCGGCGTGCTCGGCATGGTCTTCGTGCTGACCTGCGGGGCGTTCTACCTGTCGCTGGGCTCGGTGGCCCGGAAGATCCTGGAGTCCAGGCCCGGCACCGCGCGCGCCATCACCCGGTTCTCCGGGGCGGCCATGGTCGTCATCGGCCTCCTGCTGCTGGCCGAGCGCCTGCTCGCCTAGCCGACCCGACCCGACCCGACCCGACCCGGCCGGGCCGGGCCGCGCCACTCCCCCGGGCCCCAGGCCGTCGTGGATGTCCAGGGTCGGGCGAGCCAGGCGAGGCGGTCTCACGGGTCGCGGCGGCACCATCGGCCCCGGCGGCCCCGTTCGCCCCGCTCCGTCCGGCCCGGAGCCCCAGACCGCCCAGCCCGGCTCCGCGCCGGAGGTGGCTGAAGCTGGTGGGCCCAGGCCCCGCGGGCGCAGCTGGATGACCACCGGCGAGGATGGGACTGACCCGCCGGCGGCCGATCAGGAGGCACCGACCATGGAGTACCTGGTGACCATGACCACGCTCGTGCCCGACGGGACCGCCGAGGCGACGGTGGACGAGGTGCGCGCCCGTGAGGCCGCGCACTCCCGCGAGCTGGCCGCCCGGGGGCACCTGCTGCGGCTGTGGCGGCCGCCGCTGCAGCCGGGTGAGTGGCGCACGCTCGGGCTGTTCGCCGCGGGCGACGCCGGCGAGCTGGAGCAGGTGCTGGCCTCGATGCCGCTGCGCGTCTGGCGCACCGATGTGGTGACGGCGCTGGCCCCGCACCCCAACGACCCTGGCCTCCCGCAGGCCGCCGCCGGGCCGGGCCAGGCCGAGTTCCTGACCACGTTCACCCGCGCGGTCCCGCCGGGCACGCCGGCCGAGGCGGTCAGGGACGCTGAGGCGGCCGAGGCCCGGCAGGCGGCCGAGCTGGGCCGGCGGGGCCACCTGGTGCGGCTGTGGCAGGTGCCGAGCCAGGGCTACGCGCTGGGCCAGTGGCTGGCCGCTGACCCGGCCGAGCTGCAGGCCCTGCTGAAGTCGCTGCCGCTGGCTCCGTACCTGACGGTGGGCACGACGCCGCTGACCCCGCACCCGACCGACCCGGCCGCCCCCGCCGCGAGCTGACCACTCGCCCCGGACACGCTCGCCCCGGACACGCTCGCCCCGGACACGCTCGCCCCGGACGGGTCAGGCGCGGCGGACGGCGCGGAGCACCGCGTCGCGCAGGGTAACCGGGGTGCCCTCCGGGCCGGTGACCTCCCGCTGCGGCGCACCGGTCTCGATGTCCCACTGCGCCGGGTCCAGCACCGCGGCCAGCTGCTCCCCGGTGGCGAACCGTTCCGGGAAGGGCCGCGGGATGGTCTCCAGGTCGGCGGGATGGTGGCCCACTACCAGCAGCGTGCCGCCGGGCCGGACCGCGGCGGCCAGTCGCTGGTGCAGCGAGTCGCGGGCCGCCTGGGGCAGGTGCAGGAACTGGGCCGAGACCAGGTCGAAGTGCCGTTCCGGCGGCGCCCAGGTCAGCATGTCGGCCTGCTGCCAGGTGGCGCGGCCGGCGATCTGCGGCCCGGCCTGCCGGGCCAGCTCGGCCGCGCGGGCCAGCGCCACGGGCGAGATGTCGGCGCCGGTGACCGTCCAGCCGTGCTCGGCCAGCCACAGGACGTCGCCGCCCTCCCCGCTGCCGACGTCCAGCGCGCGTCCCGGCGACAGCTCGGCCGCGTACCCGACCAGCAGCGGGTTCGGGTGTCCGGACCAGACCGGCCCGGCGCCGTAGCGTTCGTCCCAGTACTCCCGGGTCAGCATCTGCCCCAGGTCGGCCTCGTCGTGCGAGTGTGCGGTTCCGCCGTGCTGCATAGGCCTACTGTGCCGCTCCGGGGCCGGGCGACCGAGGCATGTTGCTGATCCGGCAAACCCGCCGCCCCGGCGCCGGCTGGACGCCGGGGACGACGGGCCGCAGGTCAGGCCATGAACTTGAGCAGTGCGCTGTTGACCTGGCCGGCGTGGGTCCAGCAGATGGCGTGCGGGCCCTGCTCGATGGTCACCAGCTGGAGGTCCTTGATCATGCCCGGCAGCCGCTCGCCGGTCTTGGGGTAGGGCAGGACGCGGTCGTCGTCGCCCTGGATGACCAGCATGGGCACGTCGATCTTCGGCAGGTCGCGCCGGAAGTCGGTCTCCCAGGTCGGGATGCAGGCCACGGTGGCCGCGGCCGAGGCCGAGGCGGCGATGTTCCAGCTGGCCCGGTAGGCCTCCTCGCTGACCAGCTTGCCGAGGAACTTGTCGGCGTTGTAGAAGAGGTCCAGGAAGCCCTTCATCCACGCCGGGCCGTCCTGCCGCGCGGTGGCCATGAAGCCGTCGAACATGTTGCCGGGCAGGCCCTCGGGGTTGTCGGTGGTCTGGAGCAGGAACGGCGGGATGGGCGAGATCAGCACGCCCATGGCGACCCGGCCCGAGCCGTAGCGGCCCAGGTAGCGGCTGACCTCGCCGGTGCCCATGGAGTGCCCGACCAGCGTGACGTCGCGCAGGTCCAGGGTCTCCAGCAGCACGTGCAGGTCGGCGGCGAAGGTGTCGTAGTCGTAGCCCGTCGCGGGCTGGCTGGAGTTGCCGAACCCGCGCCGGTCGTAGGTGATCACCCGGTGGCCGTCGTCCATGAGCACCGGGACCTGCTTGTCCCACGCCCGGCCGCTCAGCGGGTAGCCGTGGATCAGGACCACCGGCCGCCCCGTGCCATGGTCCTCGTAGTACAACTCGATCGAGCCTGAGTTCTCCTGGCCGACCTTGATGTAAGGCATAACGTCCCCCGTTCAGCTAGGCCACTGTGGTCGTCGATCCACGACATGCCACGGCGGGCACCGGCCTTATTGCCGGACAGTAACCACTAGGTCACCACCCGCCACGTTCGCCACGCTAACATCGGCTCGCGGTCACGGCTACCGCCCCGGGCGCGT
>JBOHCO010000132.1:0-3372 GCA_050698895.1 Streptosporangiaceae bacterium | reverse complement strand
GTCAGGCGGTGCAGCACCTCGTTGAGCGCGGGGTTGTCCACCTCACAGCGCAGCCGCGTGCCCTCCAGGACGACGTCGTGCGCGCCGGGGAGGCTGTCCGGGTCGAGTGGCCCGTCAAGCTCGGCGTCGACCGTGGTGCGGGTAAGGTGCCGCAACTCGGCCAGCGTTCCGGTCTCGACGGTGCGGCCGGCTCGGATGATCGTCACCCGGTCGGCCAGGGCCTCGGCCTCGTCAAGGATGTGGCTGGAGAGCAGCACGGTCCGGCCACCGCGCCGTTCCGCGGCCACGCAGTCGCGGAAGGCCGCTTCCATCAGCGGGTCAAGCCCGCTGGTCGGCTCGTCCAGGATCAGCAGGTCCGCGTCGGAGGCCAGGGCCGCGATCAGCGCCACCTTCTGCCGGTTGCCCTTGGAGTAGGCCCGGGTCTTCTTGGCCGGGTCCAGGTCGAATCGCTTCAGCAGCGCCGCCCGCCGGTCGGGGTTCAGCTCGCCGCGCAGCCGCCCGAGCAGGTCAATGACCTCGCCGCCGGTCAGGTTGGGCCACAGCGTCACGTCGCCGGGCACGTAGGCCAGCCGCCGGTGCAGCGCCACCGCCTGCCGCCACGGGTCGCCGCCCAGCAGCCGGGCCGTGCCGCCGTCCGCCCGCAGCAGGCCCAGCAGCACCCGGATGGTGGTCGTCTTCCCGGCGCCGTTGGGACCCAGGAAGCCGTGCACCTCGCCCGCGGCCACGCTGAGATCCAGCCCGTCGAGCGCTAGGGTCTTGCCGTACGACTTGCGCAGGCCCGAGACTTCAATCGCCTGAGTCACGGCCGTTAGCCTACACTAAATTCAGGAACTTCTGAATTTCCGAAACGAGAGGTTGACCCCAGCCCGTGTCCGCACCTCCTAGCCGCGCTCCCGGCGATCCGGGCCTGGCCCCGGTGCCGGCGGTCGCGCCGTCCGGGGACGGCGTGGCGGCTGGCCCCGGCCCCCGCGCCGGGGCCGGGGCCGACCAGGCCGTCAGCCAGTTCGCCGAGCGGTTCGCCGGCGCGCTGACCGAGATGGGCGTGCCCCGGCTGCCGGCCCGGGTCTTCGTGGCCCTGCTCCCCTGCGCCGCCGGCCGGCTGACCGCGGCCGAGAGCGGCGCCGACCTGCAGGCCAGCCCGGCCGCGGTGTCCGGGGCCGTCCGCTACCTGGTCCAGATCGGCCTGGTCCTGCGGGCCAGCGAGCCGGGCACGCGGCGGCTGGCCTACAGCGTGCCCGAGGACGTCTGGCAGCACATGATCACGGCCCGCAACGCGGAGATGGCCCGCTGGGCGCGCATCTTCCGCGAGGGCGCCGACCTGCTCGGCGACGGGCCGGCCGGCGCGCGGGTGGCCGAGACCGCCGAGTACTTCGACTTCGTGGTCGGCGAGCTGCCCGGCGTGCAGGCCCGGTGGGAGCAGTACAAGGCCCGGCAGGGGAAATGACCGGCGGTCAGGCCCGGGCACCCGGCCGGCGGGCCAGAATTTATGCTTGCCGCTCAGCGTTGTAAGACTAATAAGCAACATCGACGGCTAGAGAGGCTGTGACCCGTGGGGCGCGATCCAGGGGACCTATACGAGCTGATTCCCGGCGCGGGCGAGCCAGACGACGATCTCGTCATGCTTTATTACCTCGATGGCTTCATCGATGCCGGCAGCGCCGGGCGCCTGCTGACGACGCACCTGACCGGCTCGCTCGAGCACGAAGAGGTGGCCCGGTTCGACGTGGACGCGCTGATCGACTACCGGTCGCGCCGCCCCGTGATGAGCTACGCCAAGGACCACTGGGAGGACTACGAGACTCCCGAGCTGACGCTGTCCCTGGTCCGCGACGCGGAGGGCAGCCAGTTCCTGCTGCTCAACGGCCTGGAGCCGGACCGCGAGTGGGAGGCGTTCACCGCCGCCGTTCGGCAGCTGACCGCCCGGCTCAGCGTCCGGCTCAGCGTGACCTTCCACGGCATCCCCATGGGCGTCCCCCACACCCGGCAGCTTGGCGTGACCGCCCACGCCACCCAGCCCAACCTGATCGACGGCTACCGCCCGCTGGTGGACAAGCTCCAGGTGCCGGGCAGCGCCAGCGCCCTGCTGGAGTACCGGCTGGGCCAGGAGGACCGGGCCGCGGTCGGGTTCGCCGTGCACGTCCCGCACTACCTGGCCCAGGCCGCCTACCCGGCCGCGGCGGTCACGCTGCTGGAGTCCGTGCAGCGGGCCACCGACCTGACGCTGCCCGGTGACACGCTGCGCGAGGCCGCGCACCGCACCGACCTGGAGATCGCGCGCCAGGTCGAGGACTCGACCGAGGTGACCGAGGTCGTCCAGGCGCTGGAGCAGCAGTACGACGCGTTCACGGCCGGCCGCGAGAACCTGCTCGGCAGCGACTCCGAGCCGATGCCCACGGCCGAGGAGCTGGGCGCCGAGTTCGAGCGCTTCCTGGCCGAGCAGGGCCGCGGCGACACCCCGGAGAGCTAACCCCGCCGACCCCCATCAGCCACACCCGCACGGCGCCACCCGACAGCAGTTCGGATCGTCGGCGTCATAGCCCGGACAATCCGAACTGCTCCGGGCTCCGGGGGGCTAGCTCACCTCGTTGAGCCGGCCGGTGGCCACGTCGAAGACGAAGCCCCGGATGGCGTCGGCGTGCGGCACGAACGGGCTGGCCTTGATCCGGCCGATGTTCTGGCGCACGTCGGCGTCGAGGTCAGCGAAGGACTCGGCGGCCCACGGCGGCTTGATGCCGGTGTCCTGCTGGATGCTGGCCTTGAAGTCGTCGTCGGTGAACGTCAGCATGCCGCAGTCGGTGTGGTGGATGAGCACGATCTCCCTGGTGCCCAGCAGCCGCTGGCTGATGGCCAGCGAGCGGATCTCGTCGTCGGTCACGACCCCGCCCGCGTTCCTGATCACGTGGGCCTCGCCCAGGTCCAGGCCCAGGATGTCGTAGACGTTGAGCCGCGCGTCCATGCACGCAATGACGGCGACGCGGGCCGACGGCGGCATCGGCAGCGGGCCGGAGAAGGACGCCGCGTACTCCTGGTTGTTGGCCACCAAACGGTCAGTCTCGGACATGAGCGGTCCTCTCGGTCGAGGGCGTGCATCACGGCCAGTCTAGATATGGCTAATTCAGATAGGAATAGGGGATACGGCCTGGTCGCAGGGCCTGGCCGCAGGGCCTGGTCGCAGGGCCTGGCCGGGACCGGCGGATCTTAGGCCCGCGGTCACCGCGTGTCACGGCACGGACACCGGCGCCGCGCGCGGGAGACTGAATACCCAAGCTTGGGGAACGCTAGGAACAAGCGCGGCGCGGCGGGGGTATGCCGCAGTCACCGGCATCGCGGCGCGCCCGCCAGGAGGCTGCGCTGCGAGCCGGGCCAACGAGC
>JBOHCO010000131.1:0-2191 GCA_050698895.1 Streptosporangiaceae bacterium | reverse complement strand
GCGCCGGTGCCCGTGCCCGCCGGGCCCGCGCCGGCCTGGCGCAGCAGCTCGGCCAGCAGCTTGGCGGCCAGCTGCCCGGCCGCCGCGTAGGTGCCGTTGCCGAGCACGACCACGCCGAGGCCGGTGGGCTGGTGCCAGCGCATCTGGCTGCCGTAGCCGGGGTAGCCGCCGCTGTGCTGCACCACGGTGCCGAATACCGGGTCCTCCTCGACGAACAGGCCCATCCCGTAGCTGAACGTGAACGCGTCGGGGAACGACCCGGCGGGCCGGGTGACGATGGCCACCTGGGCCAGCTGCATCTCGCGGCGCGAGGCCCGGCTCAGCGGGTGGGCCGGGTCCTCGTCGCCGGCCCGGGGCGGGAACGCGGCGGCGAAGCCGCTCAGCCAGCGGGCCAGGTCGGCGACGGTGCTGAAGATCCCGCCCATCGGGGCGTAGGCCCCGTTGCCGTCCGGGACCAGCTCGTTCCAGCCGTCGCCGCCCCGGTGGTAGCCGCGGGCCAGGCCGTCCGGGTCGAACTCGCCGGCCTCGTAGCCCGTCCGGGTCAGGCCGAGCGGCCGCAGGATCCGGGCCCGGACCGCCTCGGAGTAGGGCTCGCCGGTGACCGCCTCGACGACCTTGCCGAGGATCGCGTAGCCGGTGTTGGAGTACTCGAACCGGGTGCCCGGCGCCCAGGCCAGCCGGATGCCGCCGCGCAGCAGCGCGGCGAAGTCGGCGGCGGGCAGCCCCTGCTGCCGGTCCCCCCACGGGTCGTCGGTCGGGAACCCGCCGGTCATGGTCAGCAGGTTGCGCAGCGTCGGCCGCGGCGAGTCCGCGCTGGGCAGCGCGAGGTCACGCAGCTCGGGAACATAGTCCTCGGCCAGGTCGTCGAGCCGCAGCGCGCCGGCGTCGCGCAGCAGCAGGATCGTGGACGCGGTGAAGCTCTTGGTCATCGAGGCGATGCGGAACACCGTGTCCGCGTCCGGGGCCGGGCCGCCCAGCCAGCGCTCGCCCAGGCCGCCGGAGTGCACCAGCGCGCCCCCGGCCACCACTCCGTAGGCCAGGCCCGGCTGGCCGTCACGGGCGGCGAAGTCCTTGGCGAGCCGGTCGATCTCCAGGTAATCCGTCACCGCTGGTACCTCCTTGCGGGCATGATCTACCACGGCCAGGGCATCTCCTCCACCGCGCCAGCGGCATCGGGGGTTCCAGGGGTCGCCCCCTGGGCAATCGCTTGCCTGGGGAAAGGACCAGTAAATCTTGTCCCATCTGCGACTTCCCGCCGGGGTCCGGGCTGGGGAGATCACCACCTCCCGGCTGACCACCCACGTGCTGGAGGCGGGATCGCCCTCGGCCCCGCCGCTCATCCTGGTCACGGCAACGTCTCGGCTGCCGCCTTCTTCGCTCCGCTGATGGCCGACCTGGCTGGTCAGTACCACTGCATCGCCCCTGACCTGCGCGGCTTCGGCCGGTCCGAGCGCGCGCCGGTGGACGCCAGGCGCGGCCTGCGGGACTTCTCCGACGACCTGCGGGCGCTGCTGACCGAGACCGGCCTGCTGCCCGAGGGCCCGCCGCCGATCCTGCTGGGCTGGTCGCTGGGCGGCGGCGTGGTCCTCCAGTACGCCATCGACCACCCCGGCTCGGCCCGCGCGCTGGTGCTGGAGAGCCCGATGGCGCCGTTCGGGTTCGGCGGCACCCGCGACGTGGCCGGCACGCCCTGCTACCCGGACTTCGCCGGGTCCGGCGGCGGCACGGCCAACCCGGAGATGGTGCGCCGGATCAGCACGGGCGACCGCACCGACGAGGACCTGGTCTCGCCGCGCCGGGTGCTGACCACCCTGTACGGCCAGCCGCCCTTCGATCTGGGTCGCCAAGAACATGCAGCAGAGCCGGCCGGGACCGAGGACGACCTGGTCGAGGCGATGCTGGAGATAGCCATCGGCGAGGACAACCTGGGCGCCCTCGGCGCGGTGCCCGGCTGGCCTGGCGCCGACGTCTTCCCGGCGCAGCCCATGGTCGGCCAGATGCGCGCGCTGCTGGACCGCTACCGCGCGGCCGGCGGCCGGTCCACCGAGCACGTGCTGGCCTGCAGCCACTCCCCGCACCTGGAGCGCCCGGCCGAGTTCCGCTCGCTTGTGGCGGGCCTGGTGGCGTAGCGTCGCTGGTATGTGCCGGAGCATCAAGACCCTGCGTGAGCCCTACACCGAGAGCGTGACCG
>JBOHCO010000130.1:0-3287 GCA_050698895.1 Streptosporangiaceae bacterium | reverse complement strand
CGCCGGTGCGGCCACTCGCCCGCCACCCACACCGGGATCCGCGGGCGCTGCACCGGGAGCGGCTCGAACTCCCCGGACCAGTACCGGGTGAGATCGGCCAGGCCCCGGTCGAGCAGCAGGGCCCTCGCCCGCGGCTCGAAGACCTCGCCGAAGGGCTCGAACTCGCCGTTGCGCGCGCTGCCGAGCCCGACCCCGAGGGTGAGGCGGCCCGAGCTCAGCAGGTCCAGCGTGACCGTCTCCCTGGCCACCTTCTGCGAGCGCCGCCGCGACAGCGGGGTGATCATCGGCCCGATCCGCACCCGGCTCGTCGCGCACGCCACCGCCGCCAGCGCCACCCACGGGTCGGCCACGGCCTTGGCCGGCGAGCGGTGCACGATGTGGTCCCAGACGAAGAACCCGTCCCAGCCCCGTTCCTCGGCGGCGGCCGCGAGCTCAGCCAGGACCCGCGGATCAGCCAGCTCGCCGAACGGCGGCACGTCTATCGCATGCTTCACGCGCGCAGTCTAGTAGGGGTGCTTGACGGCAACCCCGCCCTACAGGGCGGACTCGGCGGTGTTCGGGAAGGCCCGGATGGCGGCCTCGGCGGCGAGCTGATCGGCCGGGAACGCTCCGCAGAAGCGTTCCGCGCACGTGCGTGACGCACGTGCGCGGGCGTCTCCGCGGAAACGCGGTCGGCCTGGCCGTGCGGGCCGCTCCACAGCAGCCATGCCGCGGCACTTAAAATAACGGGCAATCCGCTTGAGTTCAGCGCCATGCGTGACCGCAGAATGTGAGCGCATGTCGTTATGGAGCACAACATGGACGGTGGCACGGGCCCCCCGCTCGTCGGACGGCGTGATGCGCTGCGCGCGTTCGAGGAGGCGCTGGCCGCATCGAGCGCGGGCGCCTTCCGGGTCCTTTGCCTGGTCGGTGAGCCGGGTGCGGGCAAGACGCGGCTGCTCGGGGAGCTGGCGGCGGCCGCGGCGGGCTCGGAGCTGCCCGTGGTGTGGGGGCGGGCGGCCGAGTTCGAGCAGGAGATGCCGTTCGGCGCGGTCGTCGACGCGCTCGACGACCACGTGGAGGCGTCACTGCCCGGCCTGGCCGCGCGGCTGGACGCGGAGACCTGCGGGCTGCTGGCCACCGCGCTGCCGGCGCTGCGGGCCGCCGTGCCGAGCCCGGGCGGCCCGGCCGCATCCGGCGCCGGCAGCGACCTGACCGGCCGGTACCGGGTGTACCGCGCGATGCGGCGGCTGCTGGAGACCCTGGCCCAGCCGCACGGGCTGGTGCTGATCCTGGACGATGTGCACTGGGCCGACAGCGCGTCCGTCGAGCTGCTGGACCACCTGGTCCGTCATCCGCCCCGGGGCCGGGTGCTGGTCGCGATCGCCTATCGCCCGGCGCAGGCCTCGCCCCGGCTCGCGGCGCTGCTCGGCTCGGCCGCGGCCGGCGGCCGCGAGGTGCCGGTGAGCCCGCTGACCCTGGCCGAGGCGCGGGAACTGCTCGGCCCGGAGCTGAGCCGGTCACGGTGCGAGGCGCTGCACGAGGCCAGCGGGGGGAATCCGTTCTACCTGGAAGCCCTGGCCCGGATGGAACCGGGCGCGCAGCTCATGGCGGCCAGCGACGATGGCGGTGAGCTGCCCGCCATCGTGCGAGCCGCGCTGCAGCTGGAGCTGTCCGGCCTGCTCCCGTCCGCGCTGCGGGTCGCGCAGGGCGCGGCGGTGGCCGCCGGCGAGTTCGAGCCCGCGCTGGCCGCGGTGGCGGCCGAGGTCAGCGACGACGACGCCCTGGCCGCGCTCACTGACCTGGTCGCGCGGGACATCGTCCGGCCCGGCACCGCCGGGCGCCTGCGGTTCCGGCACCCGCTGGTCCGCCGCGCCACTTATGACGGGGCCGCGCCGGTCTGGCGGCTGGGCGCGCACGCGCGGATCGCCGCCTACCTGGCCCGGGTCGGCGCGCCCGTCGCGCTGCGGGCCCACCACGTCGAGCGGTCGGCCGCCTTCGGCGACCAGGCCGCTGTCGCCACGCTGCGGGAGGCGGCCGGCGACGCGGCCGCCCACGCCCCGGCCACCGCGGCCCACTGGCTGGAGGCGGCGCTGAGAATCATGCCGGCCGGGACGGCCGGCCTCGACCAGCAGCCCGAGCTGCTGCTGGAGGTGGCCCGGCTCCGGGCCGTGAGCGGCCAGCTTCAGGAAGGCCGCGAGGCGGCCCGCGAGGCGCTGCGGCGGCTGCCTGCGGGAGACCACGCCCGGCGGGCGCTGGCGGCCCGGTTCTGCGCCCTGATGGAGCGCCAGCTCGACCGTCCCCACGAGGCCCGGGCGATCCTGCTCAGCGAGCTGCACCGGCTCCCGGACCCGCAGTCGGCCACGGCCGTGCCGCTGCGGACCCGGCTGGTGGCCGAGAGCCTCATGCGCGGAGACATCCGCGCGGCCCAGGCCGTGCTGGACCTCATCCCGGAACGCGCGGACGCCTTCGAGCCCAGCGTCGCGGTGGCGATCGCCGCGCTGCGGCCGATGCCGGCCTACGCCCTCGGCCGGATCACCGACGCGGCCCGCTTTGTCGAGGCGGCCAGCCGGCTGGTGTCCGCCGCGCCCGACGAGCATCTGGCCGACTGGCTCGACGCCATTGCCTGGCTGTGCTGGACCGAGACGATGATGGGCCGCTACGACAGCGCGCTGGCCCACTTCGACCGCGCGGTCGCGATCGCCCGGTCCACCGGACAGGGCTACGTCATCAGCAACCTGCTGGCCGGGCAGGCTCAGGTCCTGGTGCTGTTCGGCCGGCTGGAGGAGGCGGCCGCGGCCGCGGAAGAGGCCGCGGAGGTCGCGCGGCTGCTCGGGTCGAGCTTTCAGCTGGTCTTCGCGCTGGCCCAGCAGAGCCTGGCCCAGAGCTGGTCCGGCGACAGCCAGGCGGCCGTGCGGCTGGGCGAGGAGGCGGCGCGGGCCGGCCAGGGCAACGGGGAGTGGTCGGGCGCGCAGGCCCAGTACGCGCTGGCGGTCGCGCTGATCAACGGGGGCCGCCACCAGGCCGGCCGCGAGGCCATGGCCCAGGCCTGCGGCGACGTCAGCCGCTCGATGCTCGACCGGCGCAGCCTGCTGGCCGCCTGCGAGGTGATGGCCGCGGTCGAGGCCGACGCCGGCGACTTCGCCCGGGCCAGCCACTGGGCCGACCGCGCGGCCAAGGTGGCCGGTCCCGGCCAGGAGGCCACGGCCGGGCTGGCCCGCGCGCACGCGCTGCGCGGCGCGGAGCCGGGCGCCGCGGCCGTCGCGGCCGCCGAGGCGGCCCGGCTCTTTGACGACGCGGGCCTGCTC
>JBOHCO010000129.1:0-2666 GCA_050698895.1 Streptosporangiaceae bacterium | reverse complement strand
GCGGCCAGCACCCAGTCACCGAAGGCTTGCAGGCCATTCTCCGGCACGGCCGGACCCGTCATCTCGATGACGGCCGTGCCGTCCTCCGCCGGGAGTTTGACCCGCAGCGAGATGCGCCCTTCGCCGGACTGAGGGGGGCGCGCCGTGACGCGCCCCCAGTTCAGCGGCCTAGGAACGGTCAGCAGTCGTAGTACAGCTCGAACTCGTGCGGGTGCGGGCGCAGCCGCAGCTCGTCGAGCTCGACGGTCCGCTTGTAGTCTAGCCAGGTCTCGATCAGGTCGCTGGTGAACACGCCGCCCTCGGTGAGGAAGGCGTGGTCGGCCTCCAGGTTGGTAAGCACCGCCTCGAGGGAGCCGGGGACCTGGGGGATGGCAGCCGCCTCGTCCGGCGGCAGCTCGTACAGGTCCTTGTCCACCGGCTCCGGCGGCTCGATCTTGTTCTTGATGCCGTCCAGGCCGGCCATCAGCATGGCCGAGAAAGCCAGGTACGGGTTGGCCGACGGGTCCGGCACGCGGAACTCGATCCGCTTGGCCTTGGGGTTGGTGCCGGTGATCGGGATGCGCACGCAGGCCGACCGGTTGCGCTGGCTGTAGACCAGGTTGACCGGCGCCTCGTAGCCGGGGACCAGCCGGTGGTAGGAGTTCACCGTCGGGTTGGTGAAGGCCAGCAGCGACGGCGCGTGCCTGAGCAGTCCGCCGATGTAGTACCGGCCCAGGTCGGACAGCCCGGCGTAGCCGGCCTCGTCGTAGAACAGCGGCGCGCCGTCCAGCCACAGGCTCTGGTGGCAGTGCATGCCCGAGCCGTTGTCGCCGAACAGCGGCTTGGGCATGAAGGTGACGGTCTTGCCCGCCGCCCTGGCCACGTTCTTGACCACGTACTTGTACAGCATCAGGCTGTCGGCCATGGCCAGCAGCGGCGAGAACCGGATGTCGATCTCGGCCTGGCCGGCGGTGCCGACCTCGTGGTGCTGCATCTCGACCTCGATGCCGCAGTCGATGAGCTTGCGGACCATCTCCGAGCGCAGGTCGGTGTAGTGGTCCATGGGCGGCACCGGGAAGTAGCCGCCCTTGTACCGCGGCTTGTAGCCCAGGTTGCCGCCCGGCTCGTCGCGGCCGGTGTTCCAGGCGCCCTCGATCGAGTCGATGTGGTAGTAGCCCTCGTTCGAGCCGGTCTGGTACCGGGCCGAGTCGAAGATGTAGAACTCGGCCTCCGGGCCGAAGTAGGCGGTGTCGGCGATGCCGCTGCCGCGCAGGTAGTCCTGCGCCTTGCGGGCGATGTTGCGCGGGTCGCGGGTGTACGGCTCGCCGGTCAGCGGGTCGTGCACGAAGAACGTGAGGTTGAGCGTCTTGTGCGTGCGGAACGGGTCGATGACCGCCGTCCTGGGGTCCGGCATGAGCAGCATGTCGGACTCGTGGATCTCCTGGAACCCGCGAATCGAGGACCCGTCGAACATCAGCCCGTCGCTGAAGACGCTCTCGCCGAAGTTCTCAGCCGGGATCGTGAAGTGCTGGACGGTGCCCGGCAGGTCACAGAACCTGACGTCCACGAACTGCACGCCCTCGGACTGTATATACCGCAAGACCTCGTCGCCACTGCTGAACATTGCTCTCCCTCGACGCTGTTTCGCCGCCCCGTGCGCGGGCCGCCCGGCGTTCATGCGACGGTATCCGCAGGCGGTTTCCAGGCAGTGTCCCCGATGTTTCGCCCGTGTTACGCCCCGTGTCCCCCAAGGCTTCCCCGCGGCTCTCCAGACCAGGTTAGACCGGGTGAGCGCGGGCCCGCCGGCTGGCCTGAGTCGCCGCCGCGACCGGGCCCGGATACCGTTAGCTCGTGAGCAAAGCACGTGCCGCCGGGACCCCGGCGTCCGGCCGTGGTCCCGGCCGTCGACCAGAGGCCCCGGCCCCGGCCTCCGGCCGGGCCGGCTCGTCGGGCCAGGCGGCCGGGGATCAGCCCTACTACCCCGGTCAGCAGTTCGGGCTGCCCGAGGACGGGCCGCGGTCGGCCGCCGGGTTCGGGCGGCGGCTGGTGGCCCTGATCGTGGACTGGGTCGCCTGCGAGATCATCGCGCTGGCCGTGTTCCGGACGCAGTCGCAGGTCCAGCTCTGGACCCTGGTGTTCTTCGCGGCCGAGATCTGGCTGCTGACCGCGCTGACTGGCTTCACGCTGGGCAAGCGGCTGCTCGGCATCCGGGTGGCCCGGCTGGACGGCCAGCCGGTGGGCCTGGTCTCGTCGCTGATCCGGACCGTGCTGCTGCTCCTGATCGTGCCGCCGCTGGCCCTGGACCGCGACCTGCGCGGCCTGCACGACAAGGCGGCCCGGACCATCGTCATCCGTGCCTGAGCAAGCCCAGCCCAGCCCACGCCCAGCCCAGCCCCAACGCCCAGCCCAGCCCCAACGCCCAGCCCAGCCCCACGCCCAGCCCAGCCCCACGCCCAGCCCAGCCCAGCCCCACGCCCAGTCCAGCCCCCGCCCCTGGCGGGGGCTGATAACAGCAAGAAGCGGCGCAGCCGCCATAATCGCGGAAGATCCTCAGCGATACTCACTGACGGATTGCCGCGATCATGAACCATTCATCCCGGCCCGGCCGGCAGCGGCCCCGGCTCAGCGCGTCTTGGGGCGGGGCATCTTGGGCATGCGGGCCGACCGCGGCACCGGGCCCTTGGGCA
>JBOHCO010000128.1:0-7256 GCA_050698895.1 Streptosporangiaceae bacterium | reverse complement strand
GTGTCGAGCTGGTCGGGGGCCTGGCATGCGCAGGCGGCGGCCCTGACGGGCCGGCTGGCGGCTGCGGCTGGTGCTACGTCTCCAGAGCATCCGCAACGACACTCTCGTCCAGGCGACCCTGGCCCGGAACGCCGGGGCCCGGTGGCGGACGCGGTGGCCTACGCGGGCGCCGACGCCGTCCGCTACGGGCTGGCCCGTGCGCTGACCGAGCCGGCGGGCGAGGTCGGGCTGGACGACTTTGTTACGGCCGATCTGGCTGGTCCTTATTACGCGGTCAGGTTCGCGTGCGCGGACTCAGCCTCGACGCTGCGCTGGGCCGCGGATCTCGGGCTGTCGCGGGATGAGCCGGACGGGCCGCTGGCCGGGCCGCTGGGCGGTCCGGCGGAGGGCGTGCTGCTGTGGCAGCTGTCCTGGCTGGCCGAACGGGTCGCCGGGGCGGCCCGGCGGGGCCGGCCGGGGGAGCTGCCGAGGTACCTGGAGGAGACGGCGCGGGCCTGGCTGGACTGCCGGGAAGGCAGCCCGGCGCTGCCGTTCGGGGGGCGGGCGGCGCCGCGCTCGGCGGCGGGGATCGGCGCCCGGCTGTGGCTGGCCCAGGCGACGCGGACGGTGCTGGCGACGGGTCTGGAGCTGGTCGGGGTGGCGCCGCGGGACCGGCTTTAGCCAGGCTGCCCGGTTGGACGGGGCTTGTGGCAAAGGCGAGGTTTCCAGTAGGTTCGCGGGCTAATCAGGCAGGACATGAACGGCCGCGGCGCAGACCGCTCATGACTGGACGGTTCAAGTGCCGCCGGAACGGGTACCGCATGGCGTGTAAGCCCCCTGGATGTCGACAGCCAAGACGCAGTCTTCGGAGCCAGGCGCAGGTCGGCAGCTCATCAACTTCGACTCGTGCGACCCTGCCCGCAGGCGTGTCGGCTAACCCTGGCCAGGCACGTGCTGACCAGGCATGCCATCGCTGCCGGCCCCTTGCGGTCGTAAGGGACAGCTCTGAAGGAATGCCGTGGGCGCCGTTGGTGTTAAGCTCGAAGCTGCACCAGATGCCCTGCTGCTAGTTACCACGCTGCGGGGATGGGTGCTCGCACGCGCTCCAGCTGATCATCAGTGTGTGCGTCTGCACTGTGAGATCCAGCACAGTTGTCGGAGTCGACGCAGTGAGGGTCGGCGGGGTGCGGCTTCCACTGACACTTACCTGTTGCGGGGATTCCACGAACGCCCGGTCCTGGCCAAGGGCCTGGATTTCAGCGAACCACGTACTGGCTGGTCAGACAAATGCCGTCATGTGCGGGTTCGGCATACACCGAAACGTCGGGCCTGGCAGGGCGGCAGGGCCTGGGAGAGCGGCGAACGCCGCGTACAACACGCGACAGCGGGCATCAGCCGGCGCCTAGCGCCGGGCTCGCACCTGGGAAGGACCCCTAGTGAGCGAAACCATCGATCTGTACTCCGGCTCCACTGGCGAGCCTGAGGAATCTCCCAGCCTGTCCCGTTCCGCCGGCAAGAACGCCGGCGCGGCGAGTTCGGCAGGGACTTCCCCAGCGCAGGCTGGCGCGGTACGCTCCTGGCCGGACGCGGACGACGGTACTGGTACGGCCACCGTCAGGTCAGGGGCGGCCAGGCGATCCGGCTCGGGGCTTTCCGCGAAGGTGCTGCCCGAGCTTCAGCAAATTGCCCAGTCCCTTGGCCTGACCGGGACCGCCAGAATGCGCAAGGGCGATCTGATTGCAGCGATCGAGCAGGCTCAGCGCGGGGGCGCGGGCGCGTCAGGCGGTTCGAGCGGGCCGGGTCGGTCCGCGGACAGCGGGCGCGACGGGGCCGGGGCGAGCAGTGCGCGCGGTGGCCGGGCCCGCGCGACAGCAGGCGGCGGCACGGCGGCGGTCTCGGTTAGCGGGACGGCCGCGCAGACGCCTGACCTGCACAGCGATACATCCGGAAACTCAAGCCAGCGGAGCGCGCCTGCGGGAGCCGGCGCGAGCCGCCATATTGAGCGGGACGCCATGGATACACAGACATCGACGCAGCCCGGCATCGGCGCCGGGAACGCAGGCGGGGTGGGGGAGAGCCCGCAGGCGGCCGGCACCGACGGCATCGGCGGGCCGAGCCAGGACGCGCTGCCCTACGGCGGCGCGTCCGCCGGGAACGCCAGCGGCCAGGCCACGGCTGCGAACGGCTCTCGCGACGATGCCCAGCACGCGGCCGATGGCCCGCGGGGTGACCGCCGCAGGCGGAGCAGTGGCGGCGGCAACAACCGCCGCGACGACAACCGCCGCGACGACAGCCGCCGCGAGGGCCGTGATGACGCCCGCCGCGACGAGCAGCCGCGGGCGGCCAGCGACGGGCCGGCCCAGGGCCGCGAGTCCGGCTCGGGCGGCCGTGACCAGCAGGGCAGCCGCGACCAGGGCAGTCGTGATCAGGGCAACCGCGATCAGGGTGGCCGTGACCAGGGTGGCCGTGACCAGGGTGGCCGGGACCAGGGCAACCGGGACCAGCAAGGTAACCGGGACCAGCAGGGCGGCCGGGACAACCGCGACAACCGGGGTGACGACGACCGGGACGGCGGCGGCCGCCGGAGCCGGGACCGGTTCCGGAACCGCAACTCGGGCAACCGGCGCCGGGAGCGCGGTGGCGGCGGCGAAGCCGAGCCCGTAATCACCGAGGACGACGTCCTCATCCCGATCGCCGGCATCCTCGACGTGCTGGACAACTACGGCTTCGTGCGGACGACCGGGTACCTGCCGGGGGCGAACGACGTCTACGTCTCGCTGTCCCAGGTGCGCCGCTACGGCCTGCGCAAGGGCGACGTGGTCGAGGGCGCGATCCGGCAGCCGCGTGAGGGCGAGCGCCGCGAGAAGTTCAACGCGCTGGTCCGGCTGGACAAGATCAACGGGCTGGACCCGGAGCAGGCCAAGACCCGTCCGGAGTTCTCCAAGCTGGTCCCGCTGTACCCGCAGGAGCGGCTCCGCCTGGAGAGCGACCCGACGATCATGACCACGCGGATCATCGACCTGGTCTGCCCGATCGGCAAGGGCCAGCGCGGCCTCATCGTGTCGCCGGCCAAGGCGGGCAAGACGATGATCATGCAGGCCATCGCCAACGCGATCACCAAGAACAACCCCGAGTGCCACCTCATGGTCGTCCTGGTCGACGAGCGGCCTGAGGAAGTCACCGACATGCAGCGCACGGTCAAGGGCGAGGTCATCCACTCGACCTTCGACCGGCCCGCCGACGACCACACCACGGTGGCCGAGCTGGCCATCGAGCGGGCCAAGCGGCTGGTCGAGATGGGCCACGACGTGGTCGTGCTGCTCGACTCGATCACCCGGCTGGGCCGCGCCTACAACCTGGCCGCCCCGGCCAGCGGCCGGATCCTGTCGGGTGGTGTCGACTCGGCGGCGCTCTACCCGCCCAAGCGGTTCTTCGGCGCGGCGCGCAACATCGAGAACGGCGGCTCGCTGACCATCCTCGCCACGGCCCTGATCGAGACCGGGTCGCGGATGGAAGAGGTCATCTTCGAGGAGTTCAAGGGCACCGGCAACATGGAGCTGCGGCTGCGCCGCGACCTGGCCGACAAGCGGATCTTCCCGGCGATCGACGTCGACGCGTCGGGCACCCGCAAGGAAGAGCTGCTGATGTCGCCCGAGGAGCTCAAGATCATCTGGCAGCTGCGCCGCGTGCTGCACGCGCTGGAGCCGCAGCAGGCGCTCGAGGTGCTCATGGACCGCATGAAGGACACCAAGAGCAACGCCGAGTTCCTGCTGACCGTGCAGCGGACGACGGTCAGCTCGTAGCGCTACGCCGGCCCGTCCGCCGGGGAATCTTCCGGCGGCGGCCGGCGTTGGCGCGTCTGGCAGACTGGAAGCCAACCAATGCGGTACCGGTTCACGCCCACGGCGCTCGCGCCCGGCGACCCGGCGACTGCGGAACCAGGAGTCACATCATGAAGTCAGCGATTCACCCCGAGTACGTGGAGACCACGGTGACCTGCACCTGCGGGAACACCTTCACCACGCGGAGCACGGCCAAGAGCGGCGTTATCCACGCCGACATCTGCTCGAGCTGCCACCCGTTCTACACGGGCAAGCAGAAGATCCTGGACACCGGCGGGCGCGTCGCGAGGTTCGAGCGCCGCTTCGGCAAGCAGAAGTCCGGGAAGTAACGGCCCACTCAGCGCATAGGTCAGCCATCATCAGCCCCTAGTCCGGGCCACATTCACGAGCAGTCCGGATCACCCGCGGGGTGATCCGGACGTCGTGTGTCTAATGCAGGAAGCACGGGAGGCAGCAGTGTTTGAGCGGCTGGCCGACGTGGCCAGCGAGCACGCGCAGCTGGAGCGCGATCTTGCCGACCCGGCCATTCACGCGGACCCCGACCGGGCCCGCAAGGTGGGCCGCCGCTACGGCGAGCTGACCCCGATCGTCAGGACCTACGAGCAGTGGCTGGAGACCGGCGCTGACGAGGAGACGGCCAGGGAACTCGGCGCGCAGGACGCCGCGTTCGCGGCCGAGGCCGAGCAGCTCGCCGCGCGCCGCGAGGAGCTGGCCAAGCGGCTCGGGCAGCTGCTGGTGCCCAGGGACCCGTTCGACAGCAAGGACGTCATCCTCGAGGTCAAGGCGGGCGAGGGCGGCGACGAGTCGGCGCTGTTCGCGGGCGACCTGCTGCGCATGTACCTGCGGTTCGCCGAGCGGCAGCGCTGGAAGACCGAGATCATCGACGCCACCCTGACCGGCCTGGGCGGGTACAAGGACGTCACGGTGGCCATCAAGGGCCGCGGCGCGGACGGCGCCTGGTCCCGGCTCAAGTACGAGGGCGGCGTGCACCGCGTGCAGCGGGTGCCGGTGACCGAGTCGCAGGGCCGGATCCACACCTCGGCGGCGGGCGTGCTGGTCATGCCCGAGGCCGACCCGGTGGACGTCACCATCGACCCGTCCGACCTGCGCATCGACGTGTTCCGCTCGTCGGGCCCCGGCGGCCAGAGCGTCAACACCACGGACTCGGCGGTGCGCATCACGCACTTGCCCACGGGGCTGGTCGTCTCCTGCCAGAATGAGAAAAGCCAGCTCCAGAACAAGGAATCGGCCCTGCGCATCCTGCGAGCCCGCCTGCTGACGGCCGCGCAGGAGGAGGCGGCGGCGGAGGCCGCGGCCACTCGCCGCAGCCAGGTGGCCGACGTCGACCGGTCCCAGCGGGTCCGGACCTACAACTTCCCCGAGAACCGGATCTCCGACCACCGGGTCGGCTTCAAGGCCTACAACCTGGACCAGGTCATCGACGGCGACCTGAGCGCGGTGATCAACGCCCTGGTCGAGGCCGACCGGGCCGACAAGATCGCCGGCTCCGACGACGACTGACTCTCCGGCGAGCGAGCCGATACGCGGTCTAGGCGATACGTGGTCTATACGCAGGGCTGTATGCGGAGCTATACGCGGGGGGCATGACGTTGAGCTTGCTGCTCGATGAGATCGCCATGGCGGTCAGCCGGCTGGCCCAGGCCGGGGTGGAGTCGCCGCGCACCGACGCCGAGCTGATCGCCGCCCACCTGCACGGGGTGCCCCGCAGCCAGCTGCACCTGGTCGCCGACGCCGACTTCGACCCCCGGTTCTGGGACGACATCGCCCGCCGCGCGGCCCGTGAGCCGCTCCAGCACATCACCGGGCTGGCCTACTTCCGCTACCTGGAGCTCGAGGTCGGCCCCGGGGTCTTCGTGCCCCGGATGGAGACCGAGGTGATGACCGGCTGGGCGGTCGAGCAGCTGGCCGCCATGGACGTGGCCGAGCCGATCGTCGCCGACCTGGGCACCGGCTCGGGCGCCATCGCGCTGGCCGTCGCCCAGGAGGTGCCGCGGGCCCAGGTTCACGCGGTCGAGGCCGACCCGCTGGCCCGCCAGTGGACCGAGCGCAACATCGCCCGGGTGGCCGCGGCCGCCCCGCACACCGCCGGGCGGGTCACGCTGCACGCCGGGGACTTCGCCGCCGCGCTGACCGAGCTGGACGGCGCGGTCGACCTGGTGGTCAGCAACCCGCCCTACATCCCGGTCGGCTCCTGGGTACCGCCCGAGGTGGGCGAGTACGACCCGGCGACCGCCCTGTGGTCGGGCGACGACGGCCTGGGCGCCATCCGCGTGGTCGAGGAGACCGCCCGGCGGCTGCTGCGGCCCGACGGCCTGGTCGCCGTGGAGCACGCCGCCCAGCAGGGGCCCGCCGTGTACTGGATTTTCGCCGAGGAGCGCGGCTGGCGGCAGACCCGCAACCACACCGACCTGGCCGGGCGCGACAGGTTCGTCACCGCCGCCTGGCCCGTGGCAGGATGATCGCCATGGATTCGGCGAGCGCCTGGTTTGACTGCGCTGACGAGACTCAGCGGACCGAAGGGCTGGCCGCCGCGACGGCCGCCGTGCTGCGCGGGGAGCTCGTGGTGCTGCCCACCGACACCGTCTACGGCCTCGGCGCCGATGCCTTCAGCCCCGAGGCGGTGAACCGCCTGCTGGCCGCCAAGGGCCGGGGCCGCAACATGCCGCCGCCCGTGCTGGTCGGCACGGTGCGGGCCGCCTCCGCCCTGGTCGAGGACCTCGGGCCGTACGGGCAGCAGCTCATCGACGAGTTCTGGCCCGGCGGGCTGACCCTGGTGTGCCGGGCCGCCCGGTCGCTGAGCTGGGATCTCGGCGACACCAAGGGCACCGTCGCGATCCGGATGCCGCAGGACGAGCTGACCCTGGAGCTGCTCCGGGAGACCGGCCCGATGGCCGTCAGCAGCGCGAACCTGACCGGCGGCGACGCCGCGACCACCGCCGAGCAGGCCCGCGAGCAGCTCGGCGACTCGGTCGCCGTGTACCTGGACGGCGGCCCGTCGACCGGCGGCACCGCCTCGACGATCGTGGACCTCACCGACGCCGCGCCCCGCCTGCTGCGCCAGGGCGCTATCTCGATGGGACGGCTGCGCGAGGTCGCTGGGGTCCGCGCAGGTTAGGCGCGGGTCAGCGGCTCACTCGTTTCGGGCGGCGTGAGCGGGCGCCTGGTGCTCTAGAGTTGCTGTGATGCCTGCCTCATCGCCCAGATCTGGTGATCGGTGAAGGAGTACCTTCTCACCCTTCTGGTGACCGCCGCGGTCACCTACATGCTGACGCCGTTGGTCCGGCGGGTGGCGATCAAGGCCGGGGCGGTCAAGCAGGTGCGCGACCGGGACGTGCACGTCATCCCGGTCCCCGAGTTCGGCGGCGTGGCCATGTACGCCGGGCTCGCGGCCGGCCTGCTGGTCGCGGGCCAGAT
>JBOHCO010000127.1:0-7018 GCA_050698895.1 Streptosporangiaceae bacterium | reverse complement strand
CAGACTCCCCTCGACCGCTGCGGCTGGCTGAGGCCGCCGGCGTGCTGTCGCTGGCGACCGATCTGTCGATGGGCCAGCCGCTGGAGCACGGGCTCCGCACGGCGGTGGTGGCCGTCCGGACGGCTCAGGCCATGGGGCTGTGCGTGGACGACCAGGTAACAGTGTTCTACACCGGGGTGCTGCACTTCGCCGGCTGCACGGCCGAGAGCGAGATCGACGCCCGGTTCTTCGGTGACGAGCTGGTCGTCCGGCCGCAGATGCTCGGCGCGCAGTTCGGGTCCCGGCGCGAGCTGATGACCATGGCCATGCGCACCGCCTACCAGGAGAGCCCGCCGCTGATGCGGGCGGCGATGATGGCCCGCTCGGCGGTGGGCGGGATGGCCGAGTTCCGCAAGTGGGCGGCCAGCCACTGCGACGTGGCCCGGATCCTCGGCGCGCGGATGGGCTTCTCGGAGCCGGTCCAGGAGTCGCTGCGGCACCTGTACGAGCGCTGGGATGGCAAGGGCATGCCCGGTGACCAGCGCGGCGAGGAGATCCCGCTGGCCGTGCGGCTGATGCAGGTGGCCCAGGACGCCGACGTGGCCTGGCAGCGCGGCGGCGCCGAGATGGCCCGGCACGTGGTCACCGACCGGGCGGGCTCCGGGCTGGACCCGAACTCGGTGACCGCGTTCCTGGACGCCGGCGAGCAGGTCTACGAGGGCCTGGACGCCCCGTCCATCTGGGACGACGCCCTGGCCGCCGAGCCCGGCCCGCAGCCGGTCATCTCCGAGGAGCGGCTCGACGACTGCCTGGCCGCGGTGGCCGACTTCGCCGACCTCAAGAGCATGTGGACCATCGGCCACTCGCGCGGCGTGGCCGCGCTGGCCGAGGAGGCGGCCGTGGTGGCCGGGCTGGCCACGGCCGACGTGCTGCTGGTCCGCCGGGCCGCGCTGGTGCACGACATCGGCCGGGTCGCGGTGCCGGTGGGCATCTGGGCCAAGCCGGGCCCGCTGACCCGCGACGAGCACGAGCAGGTGCGCCTGCACGCCTACCACACCGAGCGCGTGCTGGACGTGGCGCCGGGGCTGCGCCCGCTGGCCCGGCTGGCCGGGTCGCACGGCGAGCGCTGCGACGGCTCCGGCTACCACCGGGGCAGCCAGGCCGGGGACCTGCCGCTGACCGCCTGGCTGCTGGCCGCGGCTGACTGCTACCAGGCCATGCGCGAGCCGCGGCCGTACCGGGCCGCGCTGTCGGCCACCGAGGCGGCCGACGAGCTGAGCCGGGACGCCGAGGCGGGCAAGCTGGCGCCGGAGGCGACCAACGCCGTGCTCGTGGCCGCCGGCCAGCCCCGGCGGCCGATGCGGCGGCCCGCCGGGCTGTCCGAGCGGGAGTGCCAGGTGCTCGGCCTGCTGGCCCGCGGGCTGGCCACCAAGCAGGTGGCCAGCCGCCTGGGCATCTCCCCGAAGACCTGCGACCATCACATCCAGCGGGTCTACGCCAAGGCCGGGGTGTCGACCAGGGCCGGGGCCACCCTGTTCGCGCTGGAGCACGGGCTGGTCAGCCCGTACTAGGCCGCTAGCCCCTCAGACCGAGGCCAGGCTGCGCAGGCTCTGCTTCAGCGAGCCCAGGGTGGCCACCACCGCGCTCGGCTCGTACCCGCAGTGCGCCATGCAGTTGTCGCAGCGCGGGTCCTTGCCCCGGCCGTAGGCATCCCAGTCGGTCTCGTCCAGCAACTCCTGGTACGACTGCGCGTAGCCGTCCGACATCAGGTAGCAGGGCTTCTGCCAGCCGAACAGCGAGTAGGACGGGATGCCCCACGCCGTGCAGGAGAAGTCGACCTTGCCCTCCAGGAAATCAAGGAACAAGGACGAGTGGTTGAGCCGCCACTTCCGGCGCCGTCCGTCAGCGAAGGCCTGCCTGAACAGGTCGCGGGTCTGGGTCACGCCCAGGAAGCGGTCCTGATCGGGCGCCTTCTCGTAGGCGTAGCCGGGCGAGATCTCCATCCGGTCCACGCCTAGCTCGTCGTTGAGGTAGTCGAGCACGTCGCGCACCGTGTCCGGGGTGTCGGTGTTGAAGAACGTGGTGTTGGTGTAGACGTTGAACCCGGCCGCCTTGGCCTCGCGGATGGCGGCCACGGCCTGGTCGAAGACCCCGGTCTTGCTCACCGACTCGTCGTGCCGCTCGCGCAGCCCGTCGATGTGCACCATCCAGGCGAAGTTCCGGTTCGGCGTGAACTTGTGCAGGTGCTTGGGCATCAGCACCGCGTTGGTGCACAGCAGGATGAACTTCTTGCGCTTGAGCAGCTCGGCCACGAGCTGGTCCATCTGCGGGTGCATGAGCGGCTCGCCGCCCGAGATGGCCACCATGGGCGCGCCGCACTCCTCCACCGCGGCCACGGCCTGCTCGACCGGCATCCGCCGCTTGAGCTCGCTGGCCGGGTGCTGGATCTTGCCGCAGCCCGCGCACTTGAGGTTGCAGGCGAACAGCGTCTCTAGCTCCAGGACCAGCGGAAACTTGTCCTTGCCCCGCAGTTTCTGCTGGACCAGGTAGCCGCCCAGCTTCACCGACAGGTGCAGCGGAAGTCCCATTGGCAACTCCGTTCCCTCGCGCCTATTGGCCGCACATACAGACTGTATGGACCATACTAGCTGTATGGAGGCCGGCCGATACGAGCAGCATGCCGCCGACACCCGGCAGGCCCTGCTGGCGGCGGCTCGCGCCCTGTTCGCCGAGCAGGGCTACGCGGCCACCGGCACCGAGCAGATCGTGGCCAGGGCCCGGGTCACCCGCGGCGCGCTGTACCACCACTTCCGGGGCAAGGCGGACCTGTTCCGGGCGATCATGGAAGAGGTCGCGCTGGAGGTCGCCCAGCAGGTGACGGTGCGCGAGCTGCAGCGCCCGGCGGCCGGGGACGACGCCTGGCGGCAGCTCAGGGACGGCTTCCAGTCCTACCTCGACGTCTGCACCCGCAACAGCGATTTCCAGCACATCGTGCTGATCGACGGCCCGGCCGCGCTGGGCCGCGACGCCTGGGAGGACCTGGTCGGCCGGCACGGCTACAGCCTGCTGGGGGAGTGGCTGGACCGGGCCGCCGGCCAGGGCGCCATCCCGCGGCTGCCGGTCGCGGCGCTGACCCGGCTGCTGGCCGCGGTGATCGCCGAGGCCAGCCTCTACATCGCCCGCGCCGACGACCCGGTGCGGGCCCGCGGCGAGGTCGGCGAGGTGGTGGACCGCATCCTGGGCGGGCTGGGCCAGGCCGGGCTGGGCCAGGCCGGGCTGGGCCAGGCCGAGCTGGGCCAGGCCGAGCTGGGCCAGGGCGCCCCGGGGCCGATAACCGGCCAGGCATAGGGAGTTCTCCCGACTTCCGGGCCGGGCCGCGGCACCCTACGTTCATGGTGGGGTCCGGAGGGGCCCCCTGGGGACCTGGGGGGGGACCTCAGGGGGCCCACCAGGCCGGGGGCTCCGCCCCGGCGGGTCCGGTGGGCCAGGAGGTGGCAGGGTGGCGGGGTCGCGGCGCAGCGAGGCACCGCCCGGCGTCCGGCCGCTGCGGGCCGCGGAGATCACCGCCATCGGCGCGGGCCGGCGGCTGTATCACACGCAGGTCATCAGCGCCGAGGCCACGGTAAACACGATCTTGTTCCATACCGGTGAGCTGGAGCCGCCCGAGATCGAGGCGATGGGCCAGATCGGCGAGCGGTCCTTCGGCATCTGCGCCCGCGCGGGCGTGCTCTACCAGCAGGCTGCCGACCTCCTGGCCGAGCTGCACGACGCCGAGCCGCCCGAGCCGTAGCCGCCGCCCGGGCGACGGCCACGCGGCCTGCCTGCGCCCCGGCGCGCTACGAGGGCGGCGCGAAGAATTCCAGCGCGATGTTGTCCGGGTCGCGGAACGACAGCGCCGAGCCGTAGTCAGCGTCGACGACGCCGCCATTGACCACGCCGAGCTCGTCTAGCCGGGCCGCCCAGTCCTCCAGCTCGCTGCGGCTGTCACGGGCAAAGGACAGGTGGTCCAGGCCCACCCGGCGCTCATTGAAGGGCGGGGAGTCGGCCGGATCGGGAAACTCGGTGAACCCGATGACGCTCCCGCCGCCGATGATCCAGACCGCGCGCCGGAATGGGCCTTGCGAGTCGTCCCGGAGCATCTCGGTGTCGAAGAGCCGCTCGTACCACTCGACACTGCGGTCGAGGTCGCTGACGGTGAGCGACACATGGGCGATGGTCGGGAATTCTGGCATCTGCCCCTCCTACCCCTCCGGGTGAGCGATCAGCGTGACGTCGCGGGCCGCGCCGGTGGCCGCCGAGGTGGCCATGGCCGCGTAGACCTGGAGCGCCGCGCTGACCGGCCGCTCCCGGTCCGCGGGCCGGAACCCGCCCGGGCTGGCGGCCAGCCGGGCCCTCCGGGCCTGAAGCTCGGCCTCCGGCACGTCCAGCGTCATCTCCCGCCGGCGGATGTCGATGACGATCCGGTCGCCGTCGGCGACCAGCGCGATCGTCCCGCCCGAGGCCGCCTCGGGGGCGATGTGGCAGATCGACAGGCCCGAGGTCCCGCCCGAGAACCGGCCGTCGGTGATCAGCGCGCAGGCCCGGCCCAGGCCCTTGCCCTTGAGGAAGCTGGTCGGGTACAGCATCTCCTGCATGCCAGGCCCGCCGCGCGGCCCCTCGTACCTGATCACCACCACGTCGCCGGCCTGGACCGCGTTGGCCAGGATGCCGTCGACGGCGGCCTCCTGGCTCTCGAACACCCGCGCCGGGCCGGCGAACTGCCACAGTTCCTCCGGCACGCCCGCCGTCTTCACGATGGCGCCGTCGGCGGCCAGGTTGCCGTGGAGCACGGCCAGGCCGCCGTCGGGGGTGTAGGCGTGGGCCACGTCGCGGATGCAGCCGCCGGCCCGGTCGGTGTCCAGGCTGTCCCAGCGGGCCGACTGCGAGTACGGCCTGATGGTGCGCACCCCGCCCGGCGCCGCGTGGTACAGCTCGACCGCCTCGTCGCTGACCTGCGGCGAGCCCAGGTCCCAGGTCTCCAGGAACGAGCCCAGCGACGGGCTGTGCACCGTGTGCACGTCCCGGTTCAGCAGCCCGGCCCGGTCCAGCTCGCCCAGGATGGCCGGGATGCCGCCCGCGCGGTGCACGTCCTCCACGTGGTAGTTGCTGCTCGGCGCGACCTTGCACAGGCAGGGCACCCGGCGCGACAGCTCGTCGATCTCCTTGAGCCCGAAGCCGACCTCGCCCTCGTGGGCCGCCGCCAGCAGGTGCAGGATCGTGTTGGTCGAGCCGCCCATGGCCACGTCCAGCGCCATGGCGTTGTGGAAGGCCTCCACGCTGGCCACCGAGCGGGGCAGCACCGAGGCGTCGTCCTCGCCGTAGTAGCGCCGGGTGATGTTCGCGATCAGCTCGCCGGCCTGCTCGTACAGCCGCCGCCGCGCGGTGTGGGTGGCCAGCGTGGTGCCGTTGCCGGGCAGCGCCAGGCCGATGGCCTCGGCCAGGCAGTTCATGGAGTTGGCGGTGAACATGCCCGAGCACGAGCCGCAGGTCGGGCAGGCCGACTCCTCCACGTCGCTGAGCTCGGCGTCGGTCACCGACGGGTCGGCCGAGGCGACCATGGAGTCGATCAGGTCCAGCTTGCGCCCGGCCATGTCCGGCCGCAGCGCGGCGGCTCCGGCCGGGCGGCCCGCCTCCATGGGCCCGCCGGACACGAACACCGTCGGGATGTTCAGCCGCATGGTCGCGATGAGCATGCCGGGGGTGATCTTGTCGCAGTTGGAGATGCAGATCATCGCGTCCGCGCAGTGCGCGTTGACCATGTACTCGACCGAGTCGGCGATCAGCTCCCGGCTGGGCAGGGAGTACAGCATGCCGCCGTGGCCCATGGCGATGCCGTCGTCCACCGCGATGGTGTTGAACTCGCGCGGGATGGCCCCGGCCGCCTTGATCGCCTCGGCCACCACCTGGCCGACCTCGCGCAGGTGCACGTGGCCGGGCACGAACTCGGTGAAGCTGTTGGCCACCGCGATGATCGGCTTGCCGAGGTCTTCGCTCGCCACGCCGGTCGCGCGCAGCAGCGCGCGCGCCCCGGCCATGTTCCTGCCATGGGTGACGGTGCGAGACCTGAGCGGCGGCATGATGGAACCCCTGTCGGAAAACGATGTCGGCAAAGATCCACACTATCGGCGGCCGCGACCCGGGGCCGCCGAAATGACGGGCGCCGGGCCGCGGGCCGCCGCTAGACCGTGGCCGGCGCCCAGCTCGCTGGCCTGCCGGCGGGCGCGGGTGTAGCGGTTCTCCGGCACCGGCAGGCCCAGGTGGCCGCGCAGCGTGCTGGTGGCGTACCCGGCCCGGACCAGGCTGCGCTCGGTGAGGATCGGCACCACCTCGTCGGTGAACCGGCGGAACTGGGCCGGGTGCCCGATGTGGATGTTGAACCCGTCCAGGGCCCGCCCCTCGAACCACTCCTGCATCACGGTGGCCACCGTCTCCGGCGACCCGGCGAACGGGGTCGGCCGGGGCGCCGAGATGTGCTGGACCGTCTGCCGCAGCGTGAAGTCGTTGTCCCTGGCCAGCTTGGTGATCTTCTCGGCCTGGGTGCGGAAGCCGCGCTCGGCCACGTGCAGCACGTCAGGGAACGGGGCGTCCAGGTCGTACTGCCGGAAGTCGTGCCAGGCGAACGGGCGGCCCAGCTCGGCCAGCGCGGCGCTGAAGTCCTGGTCGGCCACCTGGAGGTCGTGCTCGATCTCCCGGCCCTCCGCGTCGGTGTCGCCCACGAACACCCGCACCCCCGGCATGATCACGACGTGGTCGGGGTCCCGGCCCCTGGCCGCCGCCCGTGACTTCAGGTCGCGGTAGAACGCCTGCCCGGCCTCGATGGACGCGGCGTGGGTGAAGATCCCCTCGCCGATGGTGGCGCCCAGGTCGCGGCCCTGCTCGGAGTCGCCGGCCTGGAAGATGACCGGCTGCCCCTGCGGCGACCGGGAGATGTTCAGCGGCCCGGCCACCGAGAAGTGCTCGCCCTGGTGGTGCAGCGCGTGCTGCCGGCTCGGGTCCAGGA
>JBOHCO010000126.1:0-4461 GCA_050698895.1 Streptosporangiaceae bacterium | reverse complement strand
GTCGGGGTAGCCGACGTGGTCGGGGTAGCTGACATGGTCGGCGTGGCTGACATGGTCGGCGACGGCATCCCGCCGCCGTGACCGAACGGCGACCAGACGAAGCCGTCGGTGTTGCCGGCGGTGTCGGTGTAGAAGCCGACCAGCTCACCGAAGTCGTTGATGCCGTTGATCAGGGTCGAGCCCACGCCCATCGGGTCGCTGACGGTCCGGAAGCCGGTGAACGGGGACCAGGTGAACCCGTACGACTTGGCGTTATTTCCGGAGCCCGTCATGTAGGTGCCGGCCACCTCCCGCCAGTCGTTGACGCCGAAGGCCATGGTCGAGGAGGCGCCGGGGAAGGCCAGCCGGAAGAAGCGGCCGCGCGCGGTCTTCAGGAACCCGAAGGTCGTGCCGCCGTGCACCGAGTAGAACCCGGCCACGTCGCCGCGGTTGTTGATCGCGGCGGCGGTGACGCTCGTGCTCTTGGCCAGGTTCCTGATGCCGGGCAGCATCACGCGGCGGAACTGGTGGGTCCGGATGCTGTACTCGTAGCCGCGGCTGGCGCCCTGGCCGTTGTTGTAGAAGCCGACCGCCATGTTCCGGTCGTTGACGCCGAGCAGCTGGTCGGTGGCCGGCTTGGCGTTGTTCAGGGTCGGGTAGTTGGCATTGCGGGAACGACCGTGCCAGGTGTAAAAGCCGAAGTTGTCGTTCGTCTGGCTGGCCGTGTTCTGGCCGGACCAGAAGCCGACCGTGACACCGTGGTCGTTGAGCCCGGTGACCTGGGTCTGCATCGCGCCGGGGAAGTTCTCGCTGCGGAACATCAAGCCGCGGCGGGAGTGGTGGAGCAGGTAGCCCTTGTTCGGGTGGCCCTGGGCGCCGGAGCCGAAGTACCCGGCGATGACGTTGTTGTTGTTGATCCCCAGGAGCTGGTTGAACGTCGGGTCGCCCTGGTTGTCGATGGTGGTGAACGATCCGCTGACCATTCCCGGCTGGTCGCCGAGCGAGTTGCCCGCGCGGCGGGACATGCCCGGCCACATAGCCCAGTGGCCCATGTGGCCCATGCCGTCGTGGCTGGCGTTGGACGACAGGCTGATCTTGGCCGGACCGCTCAGGGCGTGAATGACGACCACGCCTCCGGCGACGCTCGCCACTCCGAGCGCCACCGCCATCATGCGGCGGCTCATTCCGGGGCCGCGCTTAAATATGCGCTTCCCCTGATGCCTCGCGCTCACTAGATCCCCTTCCCATGCATTTTCGATACGTCGCTCTCGGGTCCGCTCCCCAAGCTGGGCATCACGACGGGGGTGATACACGAAGGTCCGGAGAAGTAATCACGAGAACGACGTTAGCGGGGAAAGTCGTCGACATCAGCCTGGTCCCGCCTCCGGTCCGAGGTTCGTAAGATTTAGCAAACGGGGCCCGGTAGCTCAATTACGCGGTCTTTGCCCAATGCGGTTAGCGAACCGTAAGGTTTGGTCATTGACGGGGATAGCCGCGTCTGGTAGCTGATTCTTGGCGGCGTTATTGACTGGCGGTCAGGAATTCACTCAGTGGCATAAGAAAAGGCGGGCGGCCCCCTCCGCTCGGGGGCCGCCCACCAGGGGCTGAGCGCTCGGTCCGGGCCTACTGGCCGGTGATCCGCCGGGCGATCGCCAGGACCTGGTCGATGGGCACCGCGAAGCCCTTGGTCTGCAGGCCGCTCCCGGCCCCGGCCACGTCGATGCCGACGACCTGGCCCGAGAGGTTGACCAGCGGGCCGCCGTTCTCCTGGCCGGGCAGCACCGGCGAGGTGGTCTCCATCAGCCCGGTCAGGCGCCGCCCGCCGACCGTGGCGGTCGCGTTCATGCGGCTGATGTTCCCGACGGCCAGCGTGATCGTCTTGGGCCGGCCGTTGTTGCCGACCGTGGTCTCGGCCAGGCCCGCGGCGAAGCCGCGCGAGTTCCCGACGGTGACGGGGCGGAACGCACCGCCGCCCTGGATCTGGAGCACGGCGATGCCTGCGGCCGCGTCAGAGCCGATCAGCCGCGCGGAGTAGGCCTGGCTGGACAGCAGGACCCTGGCCGTGACCGGACGGGCTTTCCCGACGCCGGCGGCGCGGGTCACGACGATTCCGGACTGGGTGATGATCTCGCCGAGTCCGGTGGTGGCGCCGCTGGCGGTGGTCAGGCGCACCAGGCCGGGCGCCGTGACGGCCAGGATGTTGGCCTGATTGTCGGCGCCGGTTCCTTCGTCGTCCTCGACGAAGGCGGCGTTGGCCCGCGGCGGGGCGGGAATCGCCGCCGAGGGCCCCGAGACGCCCAGGATGCCGGTCGTCCCGGCGACGATGCTCAAGCCGCCGCCCAGGATCAGCACGGCCGCGGCGGCGTAGGAGGCCAGCCGGCCGCGCCGCGCACCTGGCGGCGCTGGCTTGGTCGCGGCGGTCGCGCTACCCGGCACGGCCTCCGCAGTCTCGCTGTCGGCGTGGTCTGACATCGTCTTCGCTCCCTAGCGTGGGCCGCTGGTGGTGCACAAGCGAGCACCCCGTGCTCGATGGTCCCGAGAGAGTCTGAGGCCACCGAGCACGGGGCGCGTCCTGCTAGCGCAGGCCTACCCGCTTAGACGGGTTACTGGCCAGACGGGTTCATCAGCCGGTGGTGGCGGCCCCGGCCGATCCGCTGGCCGGAGCCCGGCATCGGCATCGCGGTGCCGGCGCCGCCGGTCGCGTTCTGCTTCGCGGTGTTGAACGTCGCGGCCGTGGCCACGCCATTCCCGTCCAGGGTGACGGTCACCGGGTTCTGCAGCCCGAAGTTCTGGCAGTTGAGGTTGGTGAAGGACATGTTGAGCCGGTTGGCCAGGAAGGTGAGCAGGTTGTTGCCCACAGCCGGCACCGGCGAGGTGTCCGTGGCCAGCAGCGTCTGGTTGGCGCTGAGGAACGGAGTCTGGATGTTGACCATGTTCTGGCAGAACGCCTGCGGGCTGCTGCTCGTGTTCGTCGCCGCGTCCACCGGGGCCTGGCCGATCTCGGACCGGTACAGGTTCGTCTTGGCCACGCTCTCGGCGTTGTTGACCAGCACCATCTCGTCGTTCTCCGGCACGTAGGCGACCGGCGCGGCCTGCTTGGCGGCCTGGAGCTCGTCCAGGGCCTGCGAGGTGCTCATGGTGCCGGCCTGGCTCAGGTCCGGCGCCTCGAACGGTGTGCAGCCGACCGTCGGGTCCATGAAGAAGTCCACCAGCGCGTTGTCACTGCCGTTGACCGCGGTGGTCGCTCCGGCCAGCGCCGCCGAGTTGGCCGCGTTGAACTGGGCCGACTGGCCGGACGCGGTGACCAGGTACTTGCTGGTCACGTTGTCGCTCGGGTCCTGGTCGATGACGTCGAAGCTGCGCGTGCTCAGGCAGGGCTGCCCGGTCTTGGCCGAGGTGCCCAGCGCCGGAACCTTGGTCAGGCCCCTGGCCGCATCGCGGCTGGCGGTCTGGAAGAAGCTGACGCCGTTGCAGAAGGACACCTGGCCGAAGATCGAGCCGTTCAGGCCGTTGACGCACCGTCCCTGCTGAAGCGCGTTCGCCGTGGCGCCGACCAGCGTCAGGTCGGTGCCGTTGAAGCCGACGTCGATGGTGACGATGGCGCCGCGCGGCAGGGTCGGCACGACGGGGGCCGCGGCCGGGGTGGTGCCCTGGGTGATCACCAGCGGCTCATACACCGACAGCGCTCCGGTGCGCCGGTTCAGGATCGTCGCCTGGACGAACGCGCCGAGGTTCACGAAGTTGGCCATCGTGCAGCCGGAGGCCTGCGCCGACATCCCGCCCGTGCCGGTCAGCTGCCACGGAGTGGACAGGCCGGTCGCGCTCAGCGGGTTGGCCGGGACGATGACGTTGCAGTTCACGTTGGCCGCTGCTACCACCGGGGCCGTGGTCGAGGCGGACGGGCACGGCGTGGCGGATGCCGTAGCGGCGGCGGTCGTCGTCGCGGTGGTGCTGGTCGTCGCGCTGGCGGTGGGGGCGACCGTGGTCGCGGCGGTGCTGGTGCCGGCCGCGGCGGTTGGCGCAGCGGTCGTGCCGGTGGTGGCCGTCGGGGCCGCCGTGCTGGTGGTGCCCGTGCCGGTGGCAGTGCCGGCGCCGGCCGTGCTGGTCGGTACGGCTGTGCTGGTCGCTCCCACGCTGGGCGTGGCCGTCGATGCCGGGCTGGTCGTCGTGGTCCCCACTGTGGACGACGTGGCCGGCGAGGACGAGAGGCAGGCGCTCGCTACGTTCGCTGTGTTGATCGCGGTCCCGGAGTGCGAGGGATAGAGCATCCCCACGACAACGCCGAGTACCGCGACCATGAGCCCGGCTACCGCCCCGATGCGCGCTCGAGGGTGTTCCTCCATGTATTGGCGCGCGAGGTTCCTTCGATAAGACCGGGCGACTCTCCGATAAGACATATCAGAATCTCTCTCTCGGGACCGCTCCCAGAAGGCCACAGTAGCCCTAGAAGGTAACCGGTGATACCGAATCGAGATAATTTTC
>JBOHCO010000125.1:0-11833 GCA_050698895.1 Streptosporangiaceae bacterium | reverse complement strand
GGTCGCCCGGTGCCCGGCGCCGGCGGTGCTGGCCCCCGCGCTGGCCGCCGCCAGCGGGATGACCGCCGAGGCGGCCAGGGCCGCCGCTAAGGTCGCGGCGATCCGCCCTCGCCCGTGCGCCGACGCTGCCATCTGCCCACCTCCGGCCGAAATCGCCTGTACCTGCGCGACCCCGTGAATACCCTGGCGAAGCGTCTCGCCGCCTCCGGCCCGTGTCAAGGGACCCAGCGTCAAGGGTGGTGCGGGGAGCGCTAGCGCCACCAGGGGTGCTGGCGCAGGCTGGCGATCTGGGCCGCCGGGCCGGTGACGTCCTGCGCGTGCTCGCCGAGGTGGAACAGGTATTCGCCGACCCACAGCATGTCGGCCTGGTACTCGGCCGGCGTGTTGCCGGCGCAGGCCACCCCGACCGGCAATGACGGCCCGGTCAGCGCCGGCACCTGAGTGGGCTGCACGTCGTCCGGGCTGGTGCCCGCGACCTGGTCGGCGATCCGGTCGTAGAACACCACCAGCTCGGTGGTCAGGTGCTGGAACTGCGAGCGGTCGCGGTCCAGGCGGCCGGTGCCGTCGGCGGGAACGGCCCCCGGCCCGGGCGCCGGCCCAGCACCGGACTGGTCCGGGAAGCCGGGCGTGGAGTCCCCGGCGGGGCCGGCCTCCGCCACCGGGTTACTGGCCCGCCCGGTGAGCCCGGGCGGGCGGGCAGGGCCGGTCAATTCGTGCAGGCTGGCCACCGAGTAGGCGGTGAGCCGCAGCCGCGTCGTCGACAGCACCAGGCCCCACAGGTCGTGCTTGTCGAGCCGCTTGGTGCCCTGCTCGGTCAGGTAGGCCCGGAGGGCCTCGTCCAGCCGGATGCCCGCCGTCACGGCGGCCATCGCCGTGTCCGGCACCGCCGTGCGCAGCCCCAGCGCGAAGTCCACCGCCTGGGCCAGGTAGCTGCTCCCGCGCCGGAACGCGTCGGCCAGGTCGTTGCCGACCAGGCTGGACGCGCCGCGCGGCCAGAACAGCAGGCCGACCACCACGCTGACCCCGCAGCCGATGGCCACGTCCTCGATCCGCAGCAGCCCGACCCGCCAGCCGGCCGGGACCAGCAGGTTGAAAACCACCACGACGGTGACCGTGAACGCCGCCTGGCCCACGGCGAACGGGGTGGTGCCGGGCGCGTAGCCGGCCACGAACACCGCGCACGGCAGGGCCACCCACAACGCGGCCGGCCCGGTGCCGATGCCGATGAGCAGGGCGGCCCCGACCACGAACCCGATGGCCGTCCCGGCCAGCGCGCGCAGGGCGGTGGCCCCGGTGGCGGCCGCGTTGGTGCGCAGCACCGACAAGGTGCCCAGGACGACCCAGAAGCCGTGCTGAACGCCGCTGACGTCGGCCACGGCCACCGCGATGGCCAGGGCTACCGAGCCGCGCAGGGCGTTGCGGAACCAGACCGACCGGATGCTCGCGTGCCGGGCGAAGAACCCGGTGACGCTGGTCAGCGCGGGGAGACCGCCGCCCGCCGCCTCGCCCTGGCGGCCGAGCCAGCGGCGGCGCTCGGCCGCGATCAGCTCCGGGCTGGCGCGCCCGCTGGCGATGAGCGCGTCCAGGATGGCCGCCCGCGCCGCGACCGCGATGACCTGGGCGTGCGCGGCGTGCGCCGCGAGCACGCGGAGCTGATCCGGGTCGCCGGTCAGCTCGGCCTGATGGGTCGCGCTGGCTGCGCGGACCTGCTCCAGCCGCTCCAGGTCGGGGATCCGGTTCTGGCCGGCGAGCAGGTCGGCCACCCCGTCCAGGACCAGGGCCGCCTCGCCGAGCAGTTCAAGGTCCACCGGGGCCGCCTGGTCGAGGTCCTGATGGCTGGTCACCGTGTCGCCGATCAGCGAGGTGCACCATTCCAGCAGCTCGACCACATTGGCCAGCCCCTGGTCCGTCGTGGCCAGCCCGGTGGGCCGCAGCGGCGTCGAGCCGAAGCGGTTGAGCAGGTCGCGCTTGGCCGCCAGCGCCGCATCCCAGTCAGCCTGGCCCGAGGTGCCGTCCACGGACCGGCTCAGGTGCCGGGCCAGCGCCCGGGCCGAGGCGGCCGCGCTCTCCCGCAGCTTGTCGCCGGCCGAACGCGGGGACAGCAGCAAGACCGCCGCGGCGGCCGCGGCGGAGGCCAGCCACCAGCCCGCCAGCCGCCACGGAATACTGCTGGCCGGGGCGGCCGTGGCCACCGGCAGCACGTAGAGCAGCAGCGCGCCGGTCACGCCGGACGCCGTGTTCGGCCCGGCAACGCCCGCGAAGAAGATCGCGAACGTGACCGGGATGGTGACCACCGCGGCCAGCCAGGTGCTGCCGCTGACCAAGGTCCCGATGATCAGTGCCAGGCTGCCGACCACGGCCAGGCCCAGGTGGGCCACCGCCTTGTCGCGCCGGCTGCCGCCGAACGAGGCCAGCAGCAGCGAGGCGAACCCTCCGAACACCGCGAACAGCGTCATCTGCGGGTTGCCGATGACCTTCAGGCAGATCACGAACAGCACCGGCACCACCAGCGTCGCCCGCACGGCGCGCATCATGGCGGGCACCGACCAGGCGGGCAGCCAGCCGCGCCAGCCCGTGCCGCTGGGGAACCCCGGCCACTGAAGCGCGCGCAGGCGCCCGGCGAGGCTGGTCGCTGCCGATTCCGACATCTGCCCATCATCTCCCGGCGCCTCCCCGGGTCATCTAGCCGGTAGGGCGCGCAGCCCCGACGGGCTCAGGACGCCGCACAGCCACGGACCACCACCCGGCCAGGACACCGCCAGGACACGCTTTGGAACCGCCCGGTAACGCCCGGAGACGGGGCCCCGACCGCAGCGGCTTAATGCCCTGGGCGGAACGAGAAATAGATCACATCCCGATCACGACCGCCCCGCCGAGTCGCACGGTGCGTGTGTGACACGAAAAGCCTTGTGTCATAGGCGATTTGCGCGATTCGTCGCCCCTACCAGGGCAGATGTCCGGCCGCAAGCTGAATTAGTCATTTAGTCGGAATCCCCGACATGAGCCCAAGTGCCCTGGCATGCTGCCGGATTGAAGTTGTGTCAGGCCTGGTGAGAAGCGCAAAAAGTGCTGAGTAACTGGGCGGGGATCCGTCGTTGGGCAGGTATTTGGGTTCGCACCGCTCGTATGAACGCGCGTATGGCAGTCCGTACGCCGGCAAGAGGAAGATCCGCAAGGCGGGGCGGCACTCGGCGCCCTCACAGGTAGGAAAAGTGGCCCAGCGGGCGGGCAAGGCCGCCCCGGCCGTCGCGGTGATCGGCGCCCTCGCCGCCGCCCCGCAGATCAGGGATCTGGTGTTCAGTTCCGCCCCCGCCGCCACCGCGACCCACCAGGTACGCGACCGCGCGGCCCTGTCCGATGAGGCAGCGGCCCCGGCGTCCGACAGCCTGAATCAGTACAAGGCCAAGGCCGGCCGGCACAGCACCCCCGCAGCCCGCCACGTGGGCGGCAGCGGCAAGCCCGTCACGCACTCCCCGGCGCCGCACCCGTCGCCCAGCGCCTCGAGCTCACCGGCCCCGTCCGGTCAGCCCACCCCGACCACCGCGCAGTGCTCGGCCAGCGCCGGGATGGTGCCGGAGAACTACGCCGCGATCGTCTCGTTCCTGACCCAGCACGGGTACACGGGCCTGGCCGCGGCGGGCATCGCCGGCAACATCTACCAGGAGTCCAAGGGCGACCCGGAGTCGGTCGGCTCGGGCGGCGGCGGCCTCATCGGCTGGACACCGCTGCCAGCGGGCTTCGTCACCGGCAACGTCTCGGCTGACCTTGAGACGCAGCTGGAAGCCCTGCTCACCTACAACCAGCAGTGGTCGCAGTACATCCCGATGCTGAACTCGGCCAGCAGCGCCGCCGACGCGGCCTACGTCTACATGACGTACTTCGAGCGGCCCGGCATCCCGGCGGCTTCCAACCGCGAGGCGGCCGCGGAGGCGGTTGCCCAGGCCTGCGGCCTGTGACGTGTGACGGATGACGTGTGATGGGGCCGGAGCGGGTAGGCTCTCGCGCCGGAACCCCGTGCGGGTCGCGCGGTAGCCTAGGCACAGTTCAGGGCAAGTAGCTGTACATCGTCGGAACAATGCGGGAACATCGGGACACTGTATTGCGGCGATCGGCCAAAGCTTTGAACAAGTGCACCCGCGGCGGGCGTCCGGGTCGCGAATGTAGTGTCATCGCCCGTTACCAAGGAGCCATCAATGCTGCCCTGGGCAACCCGGCGCAACGCCGATCGCTCCGGCGCGCCGCCGCCCGCCCCCTGCGGGCCAGGTGACGGCCTGAACCGTGTGGGCTGCGTGGCATGACCGTGCCGCAGTTCGCCGCTCGGGTCCATGCCGTGATCGCCCGGCCCGGTACGGGCCAGCCGGAGCACTCTGGCGAGGCCGCCAGCGCGCCTGCCGCCCAGTCTCGCGCCTCCGCCCTGATGCTGCTGCGCCGGCACTGGCTGATCTCGCTGCTGCTGCTCGCGGGCGTGATCCTGCGCGTGCTGACCTACATGGCGTATCACCCGGCGCTGCTCTACGTCGACACGCTCAAGTACCTGTACAAGGAGTGGCCCGGCGCCGACCCGCTCGGGTACAAGGTGCTGCTCAAGGTCATGCTGTCGGTCACCAGCCTGGGCGCGGTGGCGGTACTCCAGCACCTGCTGGGCCTGGCCATGGCGGTGGCGCTGTACGCGGTCCTGGTCCGCCGGGGCGCGGCGCGCTGGCTGGCGGCGGTGGCCGCCGCGCCGGTGCTGCTGGACGCCTACCAGCTCCAGATGGAGCAGATGATCATGCCCGACGTGCTGTTCGAGGCCATGATCGTCGCGGGGCTGGTGGTCCTGCTGTGGCGGCCGGTGGTGACGACGCGGCTCGCGATCGTGGCCGGCGTGATCCTGGGCGCCTCGGCCGCGGTCCACCAGATCGGCGAGATCCTGGTGCTGCCCGCCGTGGCCTACCTGATCTTGACCACCGGCGGCTGGCGGCGGGTCCTGCGCCAGTCGGCGGTCCTGGTCGCGGCGTTCATCGTGCCGATCGTCGTCTACTGCACCGGCTCCCTGTACGTGACCGGGCACTTCTGGCTGGCCTCCAGCGCGGACCAGAACCTGGGCCGGCTGGCGGTGTCCGCAGACTGCGCGACCCTCAAGCTGCCCTCCTACCTGCGGCAAATGTGCCCGAGTCCGAGCGTCCAGGCCAACGGCGCGGACTGGCTGGAGCACTCCAAGAACTCGCCGCTGCACAACCCGGTGATCCCGGCCGGCATGACCAAGGGCCAGATGCTGGCCCAGCTGGAGTCGGCGATCGAGCACCAGCAGCCGCTGCGCGTGCTCGGCAGCTTCCTGCGCGACTCGGCCCGGCTGTTCGCCGGGTCCCGGCCCGCGATCAAGGGCATCACGCCGATCTCGCGCTGGCAGTTCCAGACCCACTACCCGGTCTTCCCGCCCGAGGTCAGCCTCGGCGCCGGTAACAAGATCATCGTCGGCATCCAGCGCGCCCCGTACGAGCCGTTCCACGAGCGCCTGCTCAGGCCGTCCTACGGCGGCCGGGCCCAGGTGGACAAGCCGATCGCCTCGTTCCTGCGGTCTTACCAGCTCAAGGGCGGGTACACGCCGGGCCCCCTGCTGGCCCTGGCCACCATCCTGGGCGCGATCGGCACGCTGTTCGTGCTCCGCCGCCGCCAGCGCGGGACCCGGCAGCGGGAGCTGGCCACCGCCTGCCTGCTGGTCTTCGCCACGGCCGCGCTGATCCTGCTGATCTCCGACTTCACCGAGTTCTCCTGGCGCTACCAGCTCCCGGCGCTGGTCACCCTGCCGCCCGCGGGCGTCCTGGGAGTCAGCGTGCTGGTGGCCCAGTTCCGGGACCGCCGCCAGGGGCGGAGCGCGTCCGGCCGCCACACGGTGGACGGGCCGGCCCCGCGCAGCCCGTCGGAGCAGTCCGGCGCGGTCGGCTAGCGCTAGCCGCGCGCCGGCTGTCCTTTCCGGGCGCGGCGCGATCAGGCCAGGAGCTGCTGGCCGATGTAGCCGCCGGACTTAACGCCGGGCGGGCAGGCGAAGATCGAGCTGCCGATGTGGGTGACGAACTCGCTCAGCCCGTCGCGGCCCGCGATCCGGCGCTGGATGGGGACGAACTGGCGGCGCGGGTCGCTCTGGTAGCACAGGAACAGCAGGCCGGCGGCGGCGTCTCCGGTGGTCGGGTCCACCCCGTCCACGTAGGAGTAGCCGCGGCGCAGGATCTGCTGGCCGTGGTTGCGCTGCGGCGAGGACAGCAGGATGTGCGCCTCGGACGGCATGTTGAACAACTGGTCACCGCTGAGCTTGGTCCGGCCGATGGCCTTCTGCTGGCCGTCCAGGCTGGTCCCGTCCCACAGCCCGAGCGAGATCTTGATGCGCCGCGCGACCAGGTACGAGCCGCCGCTCATCCAGGCCGGGGACGCCGGCCCTGCGGCCCAGACGAAGTCGTCCATGGCCGCGGCGTCCTCGCCCATGATGTTGGCCGTGCCGTCCTGGAAGCCCATCAGGTTCCTGGGCAGGGCCTGGCTGAAGCTGTTCGCGGTCCGGCCGAACCCGGCCAGCAGCCACCTGGGCTGCGCGATCGAGATCCCCTGCTTGATCAGGTCATGCACGGCGTGGAAGGCCACCTGGGGATCGTTGGCGCAGACCTGGATGGCCAGGTCGCCGCCGCTGATCGAGCGCTGGATCTGGTCGCCGTGGAATTTCGGCAGGTCGACCAGCGGGGCCGGGCGGTGCCGGGCCAGCCCGAACCGGTTTTGCTTGGCGGTACCGAACAGCGAGGGCCCGAACCCGAACGTCACGGTCAGCTCGTTCGGCCCGTGGCCGAGGGCCTCGCCGGTGTCGACCGGCGGCCTGGTGCCGGTCTGCATCGAGCCGATCGCCTCGCCCCGCGACATGCGGGCCGCCGCCTCGGTCCAGGTCTTCAGCAGCTTGCGCAGGTCGGCCACGGAGTTACCGACGAGATCCAGGGCAGCAAACTGGAGGTAGTTCTGGGTCGGGGTGGCGATGCCCGCCTGATGAGTCCCGTAGAAGGGGACAACGCCGCTGGTGCCCGACGCGGCCGAGGCGGCGGCCGGGCCCGCGCCGACTGCCAGCGAGCCCACCCCGAGGGCGCTCGCACCGAGGCCGGTCAGGCCGGCGGACTGCAGGAACCCGCGCCGTGTCGATTTCACCGGCTCAGTATGGCATTGCCCCAAATGCGATACAACAGCCTCGTCACGCGACCGGCCGGGAAAGAGCTTGCGCGGCATTTCGGCTAAACGCCAGGAGAAATGCCGCGCCGGTGTCGGAAATCCGATGGCGGCATTGACCGCGGACCCACTTTGTTAATGGAATGGCTTGTCCGGCTAGCCGCCGAGGCGGGTCAGCGTGCCGGCGGCCACGTTGACCGGGTTCTGGGCGTCCTGCCAGGCCATGTGCATCTCGCCGGGCCGGACCTGGTCAGCGTCATCGTCGCGCCGGGCGCGCACAGATTCCGGGTGTTCTTGAGCACGACCTCGCGCAGGGTCACCCGCCCCGGCCCGGTGCCCGCCCGGGGCGGGCCGAACCTCCACTGGCTTTGGCGCTGGCCGCCGACGCCGCGCTGGCCGACGCCGACTGGAACGCCGCCACCGGGCCCGACCGGCCGGACATCATCAAGTCGCTGCTGCACCGGCTGGTCGAGACCGAACTGCACGACATCCGGCCCTCGGCGCTGGGGATCGCCGTCGTGGCCCGGACCACCACCCGCGACCTGCTGCGCGGCGTGCTGCCCGAAGAGGACGCCGAGACCGGCTACCGCCAGCTCTCCGAGCTGACCGTCACCGAGCCGCTCGGCGACGGCTTCACCATGCACGAACTGGTCCGCAAGGCGCTGCTGGCCGACCTGCGGCAGCGCAATCCCGAGCTGGAGCGGGACCTGCGCCGCCGCATCGTGGACTACCTGTACGCGCGGGCCAAGGCGGGCGAGCCGCTGCTGCTGATCGACCTGGTCCACCTGGTCGAGGATCCGCTCAAGCGCTGGGGCTTCGGCTGGGACGGCAACGTCAGCTTCCGGATCGACAACGTGCGCGCCGACGACGCCGACCGCATCGAGGCCGGGCACGGCGACCGCCAGCCCCGGCTGTGGTGGCAGCTCACCCGCCGGTTCTTCGCCGAGTCGCCCGAGCACGTCGCGGTGGCCAGGGACCGCGGCGACCAGATCTGCGGCTACATGGCCTGCATGACCCCGGCCACCGCCCCCGCGTTCGCCGGCACCGACCCGCTCATCGGGCCCTGGCTGGCCCACGCGCGGCGGGAGGCGCCGCGCGGCGACTCGGTGCTGTGGCACGCGGCCGTGGACTTCACCGGGCAGGCCAAGGTCCAGGCCATGCTCGGCATGGCGGGCGTGCTGCGCACCGGGACGGGCAACATGCGGTTCGCCTACCTGCCCATTGACCCCTCGTACCCCGGCGCGGCCGAGTTCGCCCAGGCCGTCGGCGCGGCCCACCTGACCGAGCTGGATGCCGAGATCGGCGGCCAGCAGGTGCACTGCTACCGGCTGGACTACGGCCCGTCCGGGCTGCTCGACCACCTGCGGGACGCGGTCTACAGCGAGCTGGGCCTGCTGGCCCCGGCGCCGCCCCCCGGGCCCGCCGTGGACCTGGAGACCGTCCGCGAGGTGCTCAAGAACTTCCGGGTGCCCCGCGAGCTGGCCCGCAGCCCGCTCGCGGTGGGTACCACGGTCCAGGCCCGGGCCGAGTCGGTCCGGCGGCTGGTCCGGGACGGGGCCCGGCAGGCCTTCGGCGACAGCGAGACCGAGAAGCTGCTGCACAGCGTGCTGGTCTACGGGTACCTGGACCCGCTGCGCAGCCACGAGGAGGCCGCGTCCCGGCTGTGCCTGAGCCGGGCCGCCTACTTCCGCCGCCTGCGCACCGCGGTCGAGCGGCTGGCCGAGTACCTGGCCGCTGCGGCCGGTCCGGAAGGCGCGGGTTCATGATCACCCGGACTTTTCAGTCATAGTGACTGAAAAATCCGGGTGATCATGAACGCTGCCATTTCGGCGGTTGGCGAGGCTCGCGGCGTCAGCGATCGCGCTGCTCCTGGCTTCGCTGGCCGGGCGTGGCCAGCGAGGACTGCTCGGTCGCCCGGTCCGGCTCGGTGCCTGGGTGGATGTAGCGGCCGCCGCGCAGCAGCGACGCCAGGGCGGCCAGCGCGGCCAGGCCGGCCGCCACGCCGAACACGATGCCCAGGCCGTGGTGGAACGGGCCGGCGATCAGGTGGGGAAAGAACTCCCGGCCGGTCAGGATGTGCTGGCTGGCCGCCGGGAGCCGGGCCAGCTCGCCGCTGGCCGCCAGCAGGTGCCGGAGCGGGTTCACCCCCAGCACCGCCGCGAACAGCGACGCCACCGGCGGCAGCGAGCCGAGGTGCTGGGCCACGCTGGCCGTGACGCCATGCTGGCGCAGGCCGCCGGTCAGCGTGGTCGGCAGCGTGCTGGCCAGCCCGGCGATCATCAGCGAGAAGAACACCCCGATGGACAGCGCCGTGCCCGAGTTCTGGAAGGTCGAGCGCATGCCTGAGGCCGCGCCGCGCTGCCGGGCGGGCACGCTGCTCATGATGGACGAGGTGTTGGGCGCGGCGAACATCCCGCTGCCGATCCCGTTGGCCCCGATGAGCAGGGCGAACGCCCAGTACGGGAAGTCGGTCGGCAGGACCAGCAGGCCGATGAAGCTGCCGCCGAACACGACCATCCCGGCGGTCGCGAAGCCGCGCGCGCCGAACCGGTCCGACAGCGTCCCCGACACCGGCCCGGCCAGCAGGAAGCCCGCCGTCAGCGGCAGCAGGAAGATGCCCGCCCACAGCGGCGTGTCGCTGAAGCTGTAGCCGTGCAGCGGCAGCCAGATGCCCTGCAGCCAGATGATCAGCATGAACTGCATGCCGCCGCGGGCGATGGACACGACCAGGCCGGCGATGTTGCCGGCCGTGAAGGCCCGGATGCGGAACAGGCTGAGCTGGAACATCGGCGCGGCCACCCGCGTCTCGATCACCACGAACGCGGCCAGCAGGGTCACGCCGCCGATGAGCAGGCCGAGCACCACCGGGTTGGTCCAGCCCATGGTGTGGCCGCCGTAGGGCTGGATGCCGAAGGTCAGCGCGATCAGCACCGAGCCCAGGCCGACGGCGAACGTGACGTTGCCCCACCAGTCGATGCGCTCGCGATGCCGCTCGCCGTTGTCCCGCAGCCGGAGGTAGGCCCACAGCGTGCCGAACACCCCGACCGGCACGTTGACCCAGAACACCGCCCGCCAGTCCCAGGCGGCCAGCAGCCCGCCCGCGACCAGGCCGATGAACTGCCCGGCCAGCCCGGCGACCTGGTTGATGCCGAGCGCGAAGCCCCGCCGGTCGGCCGGGAACGCGTCGGTCAGGATTGCCGCCGAGTTGGCCATGAGCATGGACCCGCCCACGGCCTGGAGCACCCGCCAGCCGATCAGCCACAGCGCGCCGTGCCCGCCCTCGAACGGGTCGAACGACAGCAGGATCGAGGCGATGGTGAAGACGACAAAGCCCGCGTTGTAGATCCGGACCCGGCCGAACATGTCGCCCAGGCGGCCCAGGGTGACCACCAGCACCGCCTGCACGAGCCGGTAGCCCATGATCATCCAGAGCAGGTAGGCGATGTTGCCCGGCGCCAGCGGGTCCAGGTGGATGCCGCGGAAGATGGCCGGCAGCGCGATGATGACGATCGACCCGTCCAGCGCGGCCATGAACATGGCGGCGGTGGTGTTGGCCAGCGCCACCCAGCGGTAGCGGTCGTCGGCCGGAGTGTTCCGGGGGGCTCCTGCGGTCAGCCGTCCCTCCATCAGATGCTCTGCGCCAGCCGCTCGATCAGCGGTACCGCCGCCAGCAGCTGGGCCAGCTCATCCGGCGTGAAGCCGGCGGCCAGGGCCTGGGCGATCTGCTCGGTGCGGGCGTTGCGCCGGTCCTGGAGTGCCTGCCGCCCCGCCTCGGTCGGCGACATCACCGCGCGCCGGCCATCGCCGGGATCCGGGCGGCGCTCGACCAGGCCGCGCGCCTCGAGCCCGGCCAGCGTCGCCCCCATGCCCTGCGGGGTGATCTGCTCCAGCCGGGCCAGCGCGCTCGGCGTGGCCGGCCCGCCCCGGTCCAGGCGGGCCAGCGCCGAGCGCTCCGGCAGCGACAGCTCGCCCGCCACCTGGACCTGGCGCAGCCGCCAGCGCAGCAGCCCGATGCTGACGTGCAGCGCCGCCGCGACCTCGTCGACGTCCGGTAGGTCGCTCATATGCTAAAGCTAACTTTCTAAAGCTAGCTTTTCAAGCTGGGCTGGGTCAGCGCGGCCCCCGCGAGTCAGCGGCGCGGCAGGGTCCAGCGAGGGCGGTGCCCCGGCCCGGCCCTGGAAGCTGTCGCTGAACACCGTCCGCCAGCCCGACGGCGCCTTCGGCACCGGCCCGGCCTCCGTCGCGGTACCGGCCTGCGCCACGGAGGCCGCGCTGGCCAGGCCGGCCGGGGATCAGGTGCGGACGACGCGGTACAGGCCCGGATGCGCGCGGTACCCGGCCAGTCCGGCCGTCAGCTCGCGGAAGCCTGGCGGCCAGGGGCTGGCCGGGCATCAGTCCGGGGCGTGAGCGCCCGTCATCAGCGCGGCCAGGTCCTCGGGGGCCAGGAACGACGGCGGCGGGGGTGGGCCCCAGCTGTAGAGGCCGCGTGCGCCCTCCCAGGTGCGCGGCGTCCACAGTGCGTCGTCCACAATGCAGTCCAGGTCGGAGTAGTACTCGGAGAAGTTGCCCGCCGGGTCGCGCAGGTACCAGAAGAAGTTCGACCCGACGTGGTGCCGGCCCAGGCCCCAGACGTGCCGCGCCGGGTCCTTGGCCAGCA
>JBOHCO010000124.1:0-7804 GCA_050698895.1 Streptosporangiaceae bacterium | reverse complement strand
GCGCAGGCCATCGCCCAGTCGGCCGCCGTGCGGCCCGCGGAGGTCGTGGTCTACCTGCCGACGGGCAGCGCGCCGGGCAGCGCGGAGCGGATCCTGACCCAGCTGCGCAACCCGGCCGACCCGCTGGCGGAGCGGACCGCGCTGGGCACCCCGGCCGAGATGGCCGCGGCCATCCGGGCCTACGCCGACGCCGGGGCCACCACCGTGGCCCTCCAGCCCACGCCCGACGACCCCGACATCGAGGGCACGCTCGCGCTGGCCGCGGCGGCCCGCGCCCACCTGCACGGCGCGAGCTAAGGCGTCTCCGCTAGCTCAGGGCTTAATCGCTGAGCGCGGCGCGGGCCAGGTCGCGCAGCTCGGCGTCGGGGATGGCGTCGGCGGCGTCGTGGCGCAGCCGCAGCGTGGCCTGGCCGGAGACGAGGTCCGGGTGGCGGGCGGAGAACCCGGCGTCGCGGTCGGTCTGCCAGCCGTACAGCGAGACGCCGTGCCGCCAGGCGCCCAGGTACAGCCGGCGCTGGCCGACCTTGTAGGTCGGGATCTGGTAGGAGAGGGTCAGGGTCGCCTCGGGGTGCGCTTCCATGATCAGCCGGTGGACGCGGCCGAACAGCGCCCGGTTGGCCGGGTCGATGTCGTCGATGTAGCGGCGGACCTCCTCGTCCATGAGTCCACGTTAGCGTCCGGCTCGGAGCTGGGCCGTGAGCCCTAGCCTGGTTGCGTGCTCAACTGGGTGCGTGCTCAGGCTGCTGGCTGGCTCGGCGTACCTCCTGGCCGGCACGTCTGAGCCCGGTTCCCTAGTGTTTGGCCGGGTTCGCGGCGGGAACGTGGGGCAGGCGTCAGGACGGACAGCAGGCCGTCGCGGCAGGCCGTCGCGCCAGGTGGTCGCGGCGCGGATCCGGAGGGGACATGCACGGCACGCGGGTCTGGGAGAGCGTGGAGCGGCGGCAGCTGAGGCGGCGCGGCCCGCGCATGGAGCGCCGCCAGCCCGGTCAGCGGCCGGACGAGGCGCAGCCGGCGGGGACCGACCTGCTGCCGCCGATCAAGCACATCGTCGTGCTGATGATGGAAAACCACTCCTTCGACAACTACCTGGGCACGCTCGGCCGCGGCGAGGGCCTGCCGGCCGGAGCCGACGGCCAGCCCGACGCCGAGAACCCCGACTCCCACGGCCGCCCGGTGCGCGCCCACCACCTGTCCGGCACCGAGCAGCACGACGGCGTGCCGGGCCAGAGCTGGAGCGCCACCCACGCGCAGTGGGCGGACGGCAAGATGACCGGGTTCGTGACGGCCACCGAGGACGCGGCGCCGCGCGGCGAGAAGGCCGCGGCCATGGGCTACTGGACCGAGCAGGACCTGCCCTTCTATCACGGCCTGGCCCGCACGTTCCCGCTGGCCGACCGCTGGTTCAGCTCCTGCCTGGGGCCGACGTTCCCGAACCGCCGCTTCCTGCTGGCCGGCACGGCGCACGGGCTGATCGACGACCTGCCGGTCAACATCCTGGACCGCCCGCCCGCGGGCACCATCCTGGACCAGCTGACCAGGTACGGCATCTCCTGGGCCAACTACCGGCCCGCGGCCGAGGACGAGTCCTCGCTCCGGCAGTACGTGCAGTTCCGGCGCGGCCGGGCCCGGCACCACGGCCGGGCGCTGGGCCCGCCGTTCCAGCAGATGAAGGACGGCGTGAAGCGGGAGCTTCAGTTCACCGCGAGCCTGTACCCGCTGGGCCTGGCCCGGTACATGGCGCACGTGCGCAGCATCGGCCAGTTCCTGGACGACGCCGACGCGGGCACGCTGCCCGGCTTCTCGATCGTGGACCCCGACTTCGACGAGTACTCCGAGGAGAACCCGCAGGACGTCCGCAAGGGGGAGAGCTTCGCCTCGGAGGTCATCAGCCGGGTAATGCACGGCCGGGGCTGGCGGGACACCCTGCTGATCTGGACCTACGACGAGCACGGCGGCTACTACGACCACGTCGCGCCGCCGCCGGCGGTGGAGCCCGACGACGTGCCCGGGCGCAGCCTGGTCGCGCACCGGTCGCTGCTGCGCAGCGTGCTCAAGCCCCTGTTCCCGGCCTACGTCCGGCACGCCGAGCAGCTGGTCTCGGGGTGCGGGCTGCGCTACGACACCTACGGCGTCCGGGTGCCCGCGGTGATCGTCTCCCCGTTCGCCCGGCCCGACTGCGTGCTGTCGGAGGTGTTCGACCACACCTCGGTGCTCAAGCTGGTCGAGGAGAAGTGGAACCTGCCCGCGCTGACCCGCCGCGACGCCGCGGCCAGCTCGCCGCTGGGCGCGCTGGACCTGTCCGCGCCGCCGGCCTTCCTCACCCCGCCGCGGCTGCCCGCCCCGGGCCTGGCCTGGGGCTCCTGGTAGGACCTGGCATCCTGGCCGGACCCGGGTCCTGGCTCAGCCGATGTGGTGGCGGTGCGCGTAGCCGATCGCGGCGGCCCGGTCGCGTGACCCGGTCTTGGCGAAGATCCGGCTGATGTGCGTCTTGATCGTGTGGTTGCTCAGGAACAGCGCCGCGGCGATCTCGGGGTTGGTCATGCCCCGGGCGATGAGGGCCAGGATCTCGACCTCGCGCTGGGTCAGGCCGTCGGGCGGCGGTGCCGCGGTCGCGGGCTCGGGCTCGCGCTCGGCCCGGGCCGCGGACGTCGCGGCGGCCAGCAGCGTGGCCTGCACCCGCGGGTCGAATACGGCCAGGCCGCCCGCGGCCGCGTGCAGCGCCCGGGCGATGTCGACCCGGTCGGCGTCCTTGGTCAGGTAGCTGCGCGCCCCGGCCCGGAGCGCGTCGAGCACCGAGCCGTCATCGGCGTAGGTGGTCAGCACCACGACCGCCACGCCCGGATGCTCGGCCGACAGGCGCCGGGTGGCCCCGATGCCATCGAGTACCGGCATGTGCAGGTCGAGCAGGATCGCGTCGGGCTGGTGCGCGGCGACCAGCTGCACGGCCTGCTCGCCGTCCGCGGCCGCGCCCACCACCTCGATGTCGGGCAGCCCGTCCAGCAGCAGCACGAGGCCCTCGCGCACGCTGGCCTGGTCGTCGGCGACGATGATGCGCAGCGGCGCCTGAGAACCATTCACGGGGATATGTTCTCAGGCTCCGGCCGCGGCAGGCGCGCGGTGACGATCCACTGGCCGTCCTGGCGGCCCGCCTCCAGGGTCCCGTCGATCATCCGCAGCCGCTCCCGCATGCCGGTCAGGCCGTACCCGCCGTTCACCGTGCTGACCGCGGGCGGGGTCTGGCTGCCGGGGGCCAGCGGGTTGCTCACGGTCAGCCGCACTCCCGCCTCGCCGTAGTCGAGGCGGACCGTGACCTGCTGCCCGGCCGCGTGCTTGGCCGCGTTGACCAGCGCCTCCTGGGCGATGCGCAGCAGCGCGATGGTGGCGTCGGGCGGCAGCGGCCGCGGCTCGCCGCCGGTCTCGAAGCTGACCGCCACCCGGTAGCGCTGCCCGTAGGTGTCGGTGACCCTGGCCAGCTCCTCGTTCAGCGGCCCGGTGTCGGCGCGCAGCGCGTGCACCGCCCGGCGCGTCTCGGCCAGGCCCTCGGCGGCCATCCGCTGGGCCGCGGCCAGCAGCTCGCCGGCCCGGTCGATGTCCGCCCGGTCGGTCAGCACCGACCGGGCCGCCTGGATCTGGATGCCCAGCGCCCCCAGGGAGTGGGCCAGCACGTCGTGGATCTCCCGTGCGATGCGGGTGCGCTCGTCCAGCAGGTCGGCCCGCCGCTGCTCGGACTCGAGCTGCTCGCGCTGCGCCAGCAGCGCCGCCGACTGCTCGGCCTGGATCCGGTACGCGCCGCGGTTGCGCCCGATCAGCAGCCCGGCGGCGACCAGCGTCGGCAGCGCGAGCAGGTTGGTCAGGTTGCCGCCGAAGGCCAGCGCGCTGACCTCGGTGGCCAGCACGCCGGCGGCGGTAATGGCCAGGCCCGCGGTCAGGCTGGCATCGGCCCCGGCGGCCAGCGTGGCCACGAAGCCGAAGATGACCAGGAAGGTGCCGCCGCTGCCGGCCGCCGCCGCGAAGCCGGTGGCGACGGCGATGAGACCGAGGAACAACGGAATGCCCGCGGCGCCGAGCCGGCCCGGCAGCGGGCGGAAGTCGGCCAGGATCCAGCCCAGCACCCCCAGCCCGGCCAGGCAATAGCCGGCGACCTGCACGGGCAGCGCGTAGGCGCCGTGCGGCGGCGAGATGACGAACGTCACCACGCCCACCCACGCGAAGCCCAGCCCGCGAGCCAGCCAGTTGACCCAGCGCAACATGACTCCAGTGTCGCCTGTCCAGGCCAGCTCGAGTCCGGACATCCAGCCTCCCCCATGCGGTCGTGATCGCGACGTTACGGACCGGCCCCGGCCGCCCGCGTCAGCCCGCGGGCTGACGCCGGGCTGATTCCGGCCGCCCGGTCTGGTACCGGCCTGGTACCGGCCTGGTACCGCCGGGGACCAGGCCGGGCCGGTCCGGGTCATGCCGCGGACCAGCCCGCGCTCCGATCCGCAAAACGCCGCCGGCGACGAAGGTTGGTGCCGTCAGCAAGGACCGGAACTAACGAGGAGCACGAGATGCTTTCCCAGCTCACTGAGGCAATGATTGTCAACGGCGTCGTCCTGGCCACGGTGCTGGCCAGCGATGTGGGGCCGGCCAGGAAGATCGGGCCCATGCGCCTCCTGCGCCCCCTGATCGCGGCCGTCGTGATCATCCCGGTCTTCGTCCAGCGGCCGGTCAGCCACGGCTCCGGCCTGGCGGTGGAGATCGCGGGCGTGGCTGCCGGGGTGCTCGGCGGGCTGGCCGCCGCCGCGCTGATGCGGGTCTACCGCAGTCCTGGCCCGGGGCGGCCGGTCAGCCGGGCGGGCTGGCCGTACGCGATCTTCTGGACCGTGATCATCGCCGCCCGGGCGCTCTTCTCCTACGGCGCGGCCCACTGGTTCACCGACTCGATCGTCGCCTGGGCCGTCACCAACCAGGTCAGCGAGGCGGCCATCACCGACGGGCTGATCTTCATGGCCGTGGCCATGGTGCTGGTGCGCACCGCCGCCATCGGGGTCCGCGCCTCCCGGCTGCCCGGCCAGGCCCCGGCCATCGGGAATGCCTAGCTCCGGGCACCACCGCGTCACACCGCGCCACTTGGCCCATCCGGGCCGCCGTCCCCTACGGGGCCGGCGGCCCGGATTCGCGCGTACAGCAGCACCTCGATCGCTCCCCTGGCGCCCTGGATCGGGGACGGCGCCTGGCTCAGCACCCGCCAGCCGTGCTCGTCCAGGCCCCTGGCCGCGACCGCCACCGCCGCGGACACCTGGTCCGGCTGGTCGGCCAGGGCGCCCGCGTGCAGCTCGAACGTCGGCTTGACCAGCGCGATGAGCCGGGCATCCGGGGCCAGCAGCCGCCGGTCGAGCTGGCCGATGGCGTCGGCCACGGCCAGGTAGGACAGGTCCATGGTGACCAGCCCGGCCCGCTCGCCGATCAGGTCCGGGGTGAGCCGGGCCAGGTTGGTGCGCTCCAGGCTGGTCACCCGCGGGTCGGCGCGCAGCCAGCCGCGAAGCTGGCCCGCCCCCACGTCGACGGCGTAGACGCGGGCCGCCCCGGCGTCCAGCAGAGCCTGGGTGAAGCCCCCGGCCGCCGCGCCCAGGTCGAGGGCGACCGCGCCGGCCGCGTCCACCCCGAAGCTGGCCAGGGCGTGGGCCAGCTTGATGGTGCCCCGCAGCGGCCGGGGCTGGCGGATCCGGATGGCGGCGTCGGCGCGCGCCCGGGTGCGCGGGCTGGCCGCGGGCACGCCGTCGACGAGCACGGCGCCTTCTTTGATCAGTCGCTCGGGGTCGTCCAGGCCGGGGAACCGGCGCTGGAGCAGGGTCAGCAGCGCGACGATGGGGGGCGCCTGGAACTGGGCACGACGAAGCTCTCCTTGGGGCTCGGGCCGGCAGAACGGGAACCGAGCCGTCAAGGAGGACCACGCGCCGAGTGCGCGCGCGTACACGCGGAGTGCTAGAGCTAACGGAATGGCATGGTCGTCATGCTAGTGACCGATCCGGGGCGATCAACTAGGGTGCACCCGTGACCAGTTCGGGGGCCGCCGAGGCGGATGGCGGGACACTCGACGTCATCGTCATCGGGGCCGGGCTGGTCGGCCTGGCCACCGCGATGGCGCTGCTGGCCGGCCGGCCGGGGCTGCGGATCGCCGTGCTGGAGAAGGAGGCCGCGGTCGGCGTCCACCAGAGCGGCCACAACTCCGGGGTCATCCACGCCGGCCTGTACTACCAGCCGGGCAGCCTGAAGGCGCGGTTCTGCACCGCGGGCCGGCTGGCCATGATGGAGTTCGCTCAGGCGCACCAGATCCCGTACCGGCAGACCGGCAAGCTGGTCGTCGCCACCACGGACGGCGAGCTGACCCGCCTGGCCAGCCTGGCCGAGCGCGGACGGGCCAACGGGCTGGCGGTCCGGGAGATCGGCGCGGCGGAGATTGCCGAGATCGAGCCGTCGGTCCGCGGCATCCGCGCGCTGCACATCCCGGAGAGCGGCGTGATCGACTACCGGCAGGTCGCGGCGGCCTACGCGGCGACGGTCAGCCAGGACGGCGGGCAGGTGCGGTGCGGTCACGGCGTCCGCGGGCTGACCAGGGACGCCGGCGGCTGGGTCGTCGAGACCGAGGCCGGGCCGGTCCGGGCCAGGGCCGTGGTCGCCTGCGCCGGCCTGCAGGCCGACCGGATAGCCGCCATGACGGGCCAGGGCCGCGAGGAATACCGCATCGTCCCGTTCCGGGGCGACTACTACACCTTCCGGCCGGCCGCGGCCGGCCTGGTCCGCGGGCTGGTCTACCCGGTGCCCGACCCGGCGTTCCCGTTCCTCGGCGTGCACTTCACCCGGGGCGTCGACGGGACCCTGCACGCCGGCCCGAACGCGGTTCCCGCGCTGGCCAGGGAGGGATACGGGCGCACGGCGGTGAACGGCCGGGACCTGCTGGACAGCCTGCGCTTCCCCGGCCTGCGCAAGCTGGCCAGGACCTACGCCCGCACCGGCGCCCTGGAGATCTGGCGCGACCTGGTCAAGCCGGCCTACCTGGCCGAGATGCGCCGGTACATCCCGCAGGTCAGCTCCGGCGACATCACCTTCGGCCCGTCCGGGATCCGGGCCCAGTGCCTCAGCCGGTCCGGCGCGCTGGTCGATGACTTCCTCATCGAGGAGGGCGATGGCGTCATCCACGTGCTCAACGCGCCGTCTCCGGCCGCCACCGCGTCCATCGTGATCGGCCGCCACATCGCTGAGCGCGCGGTCGCCTCCTTCGGCCTGTAAGCCGTGTTCCGGACGGCCGCCGGGGGTAGGGCGGGTCGAGGAACGTTCGCTGCGACGCGACAGGAGGCAGGTACGTGGCTGGTTGGACGAGCGACGAGCTCACCAAGGTCGGGGGAGCGGAGGAGCTCCAGGTCACCTCGCTGCGATCGGACGGCAGGGTGAGCAGCCCGCGGACGATCTGGGTGGTTCCGCACCGGGACGACCTGTACGTCCGCTCGGTCAACGGGCCCGCCGCGGCCTGGTTCCGCGGCACCCAGGTCCGCCACGAGGGCCACATCAGCGCCGGGGGCGTGGACCGGGACGTCACCTTCACCGACGCGGACCACGCCATCGACGACCAGATCGACGCGGCCTACCAGACCAAGTACCAGCGGTACCCCCAGAACATCACCGACTCGGTGAAGACGCCGGGCGCCCGCTCCACCACGATGCGCCTGCTGCCCCGCTGATTGCGGGCGGCCGAATCGCGTGCTGCGGACGGATTTCCGCGATCACGGCGGCCCTCATGAGGGGCGGCCGGTAAGGGGGCTCCGGG
>JBOHCO010000123.1:0-1887 GCA_050698895.1 Streptosporangiaceae bacterium | reverse complement strand
GGTTGGAGATCCACGGGAACCCGATCAGCAGGATGCCGGCCAGGGCCAGGTGCGGGTCGCTGAGCCAGGTCGGCTGGGGCAGCCCGGCCGCGCCGAGCACCTTGTCGATCAGGCCGGAGCTGGGCTGCAGGAGGTAGGCCCACACCTCGATCAGCACCAGCGGCGGCAGCACGATCGGCAGCACCAGGACGTACTTGGCGATGTTGCCGGCCCGCGGCGGCATGTGGGTGACGATCTCCGCCGCGGTGAACTGGGACACCAGCGTGATCAGGATGCTGCCGCCGGTGAGGATGGCGATGTTCCGCAGCTCGGTCCCGAAGTTCGCGGACTGGACGTACTCCTTGAACTGCGAGACCCCGGCGTAGGAGGGCGGCGAGAAGCCGTTCCACTGGTAGAAGCCGCCGATCAGGCTGCGCACCGCCGGGTAGTAGCTGAACGCGCCGATCAGCACCAGGCTGGGCAGCAGGAGAATCGCCAGCACCGGCCGGTACCGGAGATTCCGCCAGGACAAGACCATCGACATCCCGTGATTACCGTGGCTTCCCGTGATTGCCCGTGTTCCGCGGTGGTGAACTGTTGGTGTACCGGCCTGATCATTCGCCGTTTGCCCAGGCCACGGCTAGGCCGAGATGCACCTGTGGTAGCACGAAATTAACTTCGGGCCGGTCTGGGGAGTATCGTGCCCCGATGGACGACCTCGTGGCGGACGGCCTCCTGGTGGACGACGACCTCCCGATGGACACCAGCCGGGACGTCTTCTACTTCACCGAGGGCGCGCTCGCCTACGCGGGCTGCTACCTGCACGAGCACGACAGCCCGCTGCACACCCACAGCTTCGTGGAGATCGCCTTCACCATCGGCGGCACCGGCACTCACCAGAGCCTGGCCGGGCTCCATGACCTGACGGTCGGGGACGTCGTGCTGCTCCGGCCCGGCGTGTGGCACGGCTACGAGAACTGCCGCCGGCTGGACCTGTTCAACTGCTGCTTCAGCAGCGAGCTACTGCGCCGCGAGCTGGCCTGGACCCGCGAGGATCCCCTGCTCGGCTACCTGCTGTGGACCGGGCCCTACGCCGCGCCCGGCCGCGGCGTCCTGACCTTCCACCTCGACCCGCCCGCGTTCGGCGAGTGCATGGCCCATCTCGAGGCGCTGGCCGCGCTGCGGCACTGCCCGGTCGCCCGGTACCGGGGCGACGTGCTCGGCCGCCTGTCGCTGCTGCTCAGCCAGCTCGGCCGGGCGGCCGGCGCCGGGCTGGCCGCGCCGGGCGAGACCGGGCCCCTGCATCCCGCGGTCGGCCGGGCGATGCGGCTGCTCGAGGGCGACATCGCGCGCCGCTGGACGCTGGCCGGCCTGGCCGGCGAGCTGCACCTGGCGCCGGGTTACCTGGTCCGGCTGTTCAAGGCCGCCACCGGGCTGCCGCCCATGGCCTACCTGGCCCAGGTCCGCGCCGAGCACGCCGCGGTGCTGCTGCTGCACTCCGATGAGCCGGTCACCGGCATCGGGCGGGCGGTGGGCTGGCCCGACCAGAACTACTTCGCCCGCCGGTTTAAGGCCCACTACGGGCTCAGCGCGACGACCTACCGGGAGCGCTTCGCCACCCAGGCCGCTCATCTCCAGCCCGCGGGCGTGCGGTGTCACAGATAGTGCGGAGAGCGGGGGCGAGCGCCGGGTCCGGAGTGTCGTAGCCGCCTGCTTCACCGGGCCCCATGAGCAGCGGACCTCCCGAGTTCCCCGGAGGACTCCCCGTCCTGTTCTTCTACGAGGATCCCGGGGAGAAGCGGCAGCGCATCGAGGGCGCGAAGCCGCCCCGGTTATCGGTCCCGCTGCCGCATCCCGACGATCCGGGCCAGCCCGCGCTGGAGTATCCGCTGCTGCGGTTCCCGTGGA
>JBOHCO010000122.1:0-2514 GCA_050698895.1 Streptosporangiaceae bacterium | reverse complement strand
CGCGGCCACTCATGTGACGAGCACTCACACGTCCCAGCCGGCGTCGACGGGAACGTCGTGCCCGGTGATGTTGCGGGCGGAAGGAGAGACCAGGAACCGGACGGCCTCGGCCACGTCTGACTCGTCCACGAACCGGCCTAGCGCTGTCTGGCCAGCGAGATCGGCATAGACGTCCTCCGGTGTCGTCCCGATCCGCTGGGCCTTCTCCATCACGATCCGGTCCGTCCGTTCGCCGGTGGTGACGTTCGGGCACACGTCGTTGACGGTGATGCCGTACTGGCCGAGCTCAAGCGCCAGCGTCTTGGTGAGGCCGCGGATCGCCCACTTGGAAGCGGAGTAGCCGCTGCGGTTGCGGTCGCCACGCAGCGCAGAAGTACCGGCCATATTGACGATGCGGCCGCCTTCTCTGGAGATCAGATACGGGATCACATATTTACACGGCAGAAAGGTGCCGACCACGTTGAGTTCCATTACCCGGCGGAATTCGTCAGTGGGATACTCATGCGCCGGGGTCTCGAGCGGCCCGGCTCCCCCCGCGGTGTTGACGAGAATATCTATGCCGGAGAACCGGTCGGCTACGGCCCGCGCCATCGCCTCCACCTGCTGCTCATCGGTGACGTCGCAGCGAACGGGAAGGCTCTGGCGGTCAGGATATTTCTCGTCCAGGGCGGCGGCCTTCGACCGGAGGTCTTGCTCACTCCGGCCGATGAGCGCGACATGCGCACCATCTTCGGCCAGGAATTCGGAGACTACGGCTCCGATGCCCCTGGCCGCGCCGGTCACGATCGCCACTTTCCCGCCGAGGGGATACTGCATGGTCATGTCCGGCTCCTGTTCCCGGCAGGATCAATGCGCGCGTCGGAGGACGTCACGGGCGGCGGTGTAAGCCCCAGGGCCCGCCCGATAGCCATGGCCGACTCATGGACAAGGCCAACATCCTGGCGTACTCGCTCAGGCGACAGGCGGGCACTCGGCCCGGCGATGCCCACGGCGCAGACCACGTCCGAGTTGGACAGCACGGGGACCGCCACTCCCCACACGCCGACGTTCGTCTCCTCGTAGCTGCCGGCCCAGCCGCGCGTCCTGATGGTATTAAGCTCGCGGCGTATCGCAGCGGGACTGGTGATCGTGGACCGGCAGAACCGCTTCAGCGGCTGGGAGATAATCCGCTCGATCTCCTCGTCACGCATGAACGCCAGCAGCGCCTTTTGCGAGGCCCCGGCGTGCAGCGGGAGCTGGTGCCCCGGATGGACCGACATCCGGAGCGGCTGGGAGGTCTCCACCCGCTCCAGGCACACTGAGTAGTCCCGTCCCGGGGTGAGCACGGTCAGCACGGCGGTCTCGCCGGTGACCTTGGTCAGCTGCCGCAACGGCCCGATTGCGACCGGCCTCAGGTCGGCGACCGCGCGGGCGCGCTCACCGAGCGCCACGGCACCGAGACCGAGACGGAAGCGCTTGGTGTCCTCATGCTGGCTGACGTAGCCCAGGCGGCGGAGCGCTACGAGGATCCTGTGCACGGTCGGCACCGGAAGCTCCACGGTGCGCGCGATGTCGGTGGTGCTCCACTCGGGCCGCGCCTCGCTGAACACTTCCAGGATCGCGAAGGTCCTTTCAAGAACCTGGAATGCAGGCTTCTGCTCGCCGTCGGCATGTCCGTGCTCTGCTACGAGTTCCCTGGTCACTGGATTCTCCCGGCGTCCCGAGCACGGACCACAGCCCGGCCTGCTGTCCGCCTTGTCGGCTGGCGCATCCGCTCTGTCCTCCCGTGACGAGCCTTACCGTGAAATGTTAGCATGGCGATGCCATTATTTGAGAGATAGTCTCATTCAGCGAGAAAGGCTGCGGGCCGGGCGAGTGGGGCACGGACGGCCGAACTCCAAGGTTGCCGAATAATGCCATCGGCATGCCGCGGGCACGGCCCCGCCTTGACGTTCCGCGTAGGCCGCGCGGAGTAATTCGGCGCTCCTGGGCATCCGCGGTTCGGCGGCCCGGATGGCAGCTCTCCGGGCCGCCGCGTCCGCGCGTCTGAGGTCTATGCTTCGCCGAGGATGCGGGCGGCGTTGGCGTACAGCCACTTTTCTTTGACGGTGTCTTTGAGGGGGAGGTCGAGGTATTCCTGGATGATGTCGGTCATGCTCATGCCGAGGAGAGTCCAGGACAGTCCGGCCATGATCTTGTCCTGGAGGAGGGTGTTGCCGAATTGCAGGAACTGCTCCCAGCCTGAGCCGCGGGTGGCGAAGTGACGGGGGCGGTGGGCGGCGGTGTCGGCGTAAAGGTTGCCGTGGCGGCGGAGCAGGCCGACCATGTCGCTGACCCAGGGCCAGCCGCCGAGTCCGGCGATGATGGTGAGCTCGGGGAAGTCCATGGCGACCTGGTCGAGGTGGCGCGGGTGGCCGAGTTCGTAGGGGCGGTCATTGGCGTAGGTCATGGCGGTGTAGATGCGCACCGGGATGCCCAGCTCCACGCACTTGGCATACAGCGGATAGTAACGACGGTCACTGGCGGGCACCATGT
>JBOHCO010000121.1:0-3532 GCA_050698895.1 Streptosporangiaceae bacterium | reverse complement strand
TCGGCAGCAGGGGGGTGACCCCATTGGGGGTCATGCCGCCGGAGGTGTACATCCGCAGGCGGAACCTAGCCTGGCGGCCGTACAGGCTCACGCCCGAGTTGGGCAGATTCTGCCGGAAGATCGGCGGCCCGGTGTTCCCCACTGCCGACATCCTGCTCAGCTTGGCCGCGACCAGGGTGGGACCGCCCCGCTGGTCCGGGGGCACGCCGGGCGCGGTGTAGGGCGAGCCAGGGCTGCGGGCCGAGAACCCGACCGCGCTGACGATCCGCTGCTGCGGCCCGACGAGCTTGAGAACGGACGAGCCGCGGACGACCCGGACCGAGATCGGGTAAATCGCACCGGGCTGGCTGGGCGGCACGCGGTTGCCGAAATGACCGAACATGACGGCGACCGAACGCTCGTTGTACTCGAAGTTGGGCCAGATCGACACGACCTGCGGGGTGATGGTGCTCCCGTTGTTCAGGCTGACCCTGAAGTCGTCGGCGTCGAGGGTGCTGGGCAGGATCGGCCAGCTGAACTCGACCGGCAGGCCGTCGGAGTAGTAGACGTCCTGGCCGTACGTGCTCCGGATCGACGAAGGCGTCCCGGCCGAGGTGTAGCTGGACAGCGGGGGCGTCTGCCCGTCCGAGCAGCGCACGTTGTTCCATGTGCCGCCGACCAGCACCGCCAGCGTCTTGCTCAGGCCCACGTTGCTGGTGCTGAGCCCGGGCACGCCGATGATGCTGGTGAAGCCGAGCCCCGCCGCCATCATCTCGGGCTTGCGGTTCCAGATGTCGGCGTTGATGATGGCGTCCCGGCGCAGCACCCGGTAGCTGTACGGCAGCTTGCTCCCGCTGCCGCCGGGCGTCGGCGACCCGCTCGCTGCCGCCGGCGCTGCGGCCAGCACGGTGACGGCCAGCAGCAGCGCGACTCGAGCAGCACGATGACCGATCACCCTTAGTGCTGTTCCCACTACTTACAGTCATCAATCGGGGCGCTCGGGAGACGGCTCGGCGCCGGTCGGCTCAGCCGACGCCCTCGGGCAGGACCTGGCCGCCGTCGATGATCAGCGTCTGGCCGGTGATGTAGCCCGCCTCCGCCGAGGCCAGGAAGCGCACCGCCCAGCCCACGTCCTCCGGTTCCCCGACCCGGCCCAGCGGGATGGCCCCGAGCATGCGCTTCTCGTGCTCCGGCCCGAGATCGTCGAACCCCGGCGTGCGGATGTTGCCCGGCAGCACCGCGTTGATCGTGACGCCGGAACGGGCCACCTCCAGCGCGGCCGAGCGCATCAGCCCGACCAGCGCCGCCTTGGTCGCGCCGTAGTGTGCGTAGCCTGGCTGGCCGACCACCGATCCCGTGATGGACGAGGTGAGCACGATGCGGCCGTAGCCCTGGGTCAGCATCTGCGGCAGGCAGGCCTGCATGGCCAGCATCGCGCCCCGCACGTTCACCGCCATGATGTGGTCGAAGTCGGCGGGCGTCAGGTCGCGCAGCAGGATCTGCGGGTAGATCCCCGCGTTCGCGGCCAGGATGTCGATGCGCCCCCACCGGCTGATGGCGGCCGCGGCCAGCCGGGCCATGTCCTCCGGGTCGGTGACATCAGCGCCGATGTCCAGCACCTCCCCGCCGTCGCCGCCGGACCCGCCCAGCCGCGCCGCCGCGGCCCGCGCCCGGTCCGCGTCCAGGTCGGCGATCACCACCGCGGCGCCCTCGCCGCGCAGCACCCCGGCGATGCCCAGCCCGATGCCGCTCGCCGCGCCGGTCACGATGGCGACCTGCCCGTCCAGACCCCTCACGTCTACCTCCGACTCGTCGTGACCCGGTTCCCGGCCTCGGCCGACCGCACGAAGACTTTCTCCCCCGCCGGCTGCTCCCCGGCCAGGAGCCCGAGCAGCTCTTCGTCATGATCCTCCCCGCGGGCCACGAACCGGCGGTTATCGCCCTCCAGCCGCCCGACGACGATGCCGACCCGGCTGCCATCGCGCCGGTAGCGGATCGTGAACGTCTCGATGACCGCCCGGCCGTCCGCCCGCAGCGCCTGCCCGGCCGGCGCCCAGCCATCGACCTCCGCCTGGAGCTCGGCGCTGCGGTCCGGCGCCCAGGGCGACGGGCTGGTCGAGTACACCCCGGCCGAGTACTTGGTCATCATGCCGCCATTCGCCCCGACCAGGCCGATCGAGCCCGGCTCGTCGCGGGCCCGCCGCACGATCTCGGCGATGGCATGGGCCGAGTAGTTGTTGCCCGCGCCGCCGAAGAACGGCAGCCCGCCGGTCACGGTCAGCCCGCGCGGATCGTCGGTCGCCAGGCCCAGCCCGTCGCAGATGTTGAACACCGGCGCCGGGAAGCAGCTGTACAGGTCCATGGCGGCCAGCTCAGCCGGGCCGATCCCGGCCACCTCCAGCGCGTGCCGCACCGCCATCACCGCCGCCGGGCTGGCCGACAGGTCGGCCCGGTCCAGCAGGTCCCGCTCGCGAAGGTCGGCGTGACCGCGCAGGAACACCCAGCGCTCGGCGGGCACGCCCAGCCGCCGCGCCGCCGCCACCGACATCAGCAGCACCGCCGCGCCCTGGTTCACCTTCTCCCTGGCCACGATGTACCGCGTGTACGGGTCGGCGATCGGCCGGTTCTCCGCCGTCGGCGTGACCAGCTCCGCCGCGCCGCGCTTTACCGGCGCCGCCGCGTGCGGGTTGGCCGCCGCCACCCGCGTGAACGGCGCGAACAGCGCGCCCATGGCCGCCGCGTACTCCGCGCGGGTCTGCCCGAGCCGGGCCCGGCGCGCGTTGTCGATCAGCGCGTACTGGCTCGGCGCCCCGGCCAGCCCGTGCGCCGCCTGATGCGGCGACACGATGCCGCTCAGCCCGTAGCCCCGGTCCTCCAGGCTGCCGCCCACCCGCTCGGTGAAGTCCGGCCGGTCCGGCGCCTCCGCGTACCGCGCCGCCGTCGAGATCGCCTCGGCCCCGAACACCAGCGCGACCTCGCTGCCGCCCGCCGCGATCGTGCCCATCAGCTCGGTCACCAGGTGCTGCGGGCCCTGCCCGCCGCCCACCTCGAGGATCGCCCGCGCCGGATCGGCGCCCAGGCGCCGGGTGACCGAGCGGGGAAAGTTGTCCGAACGGCCCAGCGGGGCCCGGGCCTGAGGATGGGATATCTCAAACTGACGTACCCCGGCGGCGGTGTCGATGGCTGCCGCGATGTCGTCCGGGCTGGCCCCGGTGTCGGTCAGCGCCGCCGAGGCGGCGGCGCTGGCTAGCTCGGCCGCGGACCGGCGCTGGAAGCCGGGGGTGCCGAGGCGCTCCGACGCCTGTCCGACGCCCACCACGACCGGCGTGCGCGGGTCGAGGCCGACGCCGCGCGGATCGTTCATCAGGTGCCCTCCCAGCGGCTGCCGGCGGGCCGGCCAGGCTCCGGCCCGACGGTCACGCTACTGCCAGGTACCCGTAGCTAGGCCGCGACTCGGGGTTGGCGTTCCAGCTGAGCATGGTGAGATTGGTGCCGGCCAGGGTGGGCGGCGGGGTGGTGTGGATCTGCAGGTTCTTGGGCGTGCTGGGGCTGG
>JBOHCO010000120.1:0-1569 GCA_050698895.1 Streptosporangiaceae bacterium | reverse complement strand
CCGTCGGGCGCAAGTTAGGCCGCTGGGCCGGCCGTCATGACTGGCACGTCCTGCACGCGGTTCCCGTCGGCCGGCGCGGCGCCGACATCGACCACGTCGTCATCGGGCCGTTCGGCGTCGTGACCATCAACACCAAGGCCACCGGCACCACCGTCTGGGTCGGGGAGCACGGCATGATGATCGGCGGAACCAGGGTGGACTACGTGCGGAAGTCGCGGTCCGAGGCGGTCCGCGCCCGTCGGCTCCTGGGCCGGGCGCTGGGTGGCCAGGTGCCAGTTCAGTCGGTCATCGTCTTCGTCGGGGCCCGGCGGTTCTCGATCGTCCGGGGCGGGCCGGCCGATGTCGCCGTCCTGCCGTCGGCCCGCGCCCTGTACCGCTGGCTGCGCCGGCAGCCCCCGGTCCTCGACGCCGGCCAGGCGGAGGCGATCTACCAGGCCGCTCGCCGCCCCGCCACCTGGCAGCCACCCGGCCGCCGAAGCGACCCCGGCGGGCGCGGCCGGGGAGTGGCCAGTCAGTGAAACCTGGGTGACGCCGGTCACATATGAGGCATCAGCATCCTAGTCTGGCAGGGTAAGTCCGATTTAGCGGCCACGGCCGGAGCGGGCCAGGAAGCAGGGACCATGAGCCGCCGAGCCAAGATCGTGGCCACGCTCGGGCCCGCGTCGTCGAGCCCCGAGCAGATCGCCGCCCTGGTGGCGGCGGGCCTGGACGTGGCCCGGCTCAACATGAGCCACGGCACAAGGGACAGTCACCTCAAGGTCTACCGGGCGGTGCGGGCCGCCTCCGACGAGGCCGGCCGCAGCGTCGGGGTGCTGGTCGACCTGCAGGGCCCCAAGATCCGCCTCGGCACGTTCGCGGGCGGCCCGGTGCGGCTGGTGGCGGGCAAGCTTTTCACCATCACGGCCGACGATGTTCCGGGCGACGACGTGCTGGCGTCGACCACCTTTCCCGGCCTGGCCGACGACGTCAGGCCCGGTGACCAGATCCTGGTCGACGACGGCCGGGTCGTGCTCGAGGTGCTGACCGCGCGGGCCGGCCGGGTCCGGACCCGGGTCCTGGTCGGCGGGCTGGTCTCGGACCACAAGGGCCTGAACGTGCCGGCCGTCCGGCTCAGCGTGCCGGCCCTCAGCGCCAAGGACGAGCAGGACCTGCGCTGGGCCCTGGGCCTGCGGGCCGACCTGATCGCGCTGTCGTTCGTGCAGAGCCCGGCCGACGCCGCGCCGGTCCGCAAGATCATGGAGGAGGCGGGCGCGCCGCTGCCGCTCATCGCCAAGATCGAGAAGCCGCAGGCGGTGCAGGCGCTGCCGGAGGTGCTCGACGCCTTCGACGGGCTGATGGTGGCCCGCGGCGACCTGGGCGTGGAACTGCCGCTCGAGCAGGTCCCGATGGTGCAGAAGCGCGCGGTCGGCCTGGCCAGGGACAAGGCGCGGCCGGTCATCGTGGCCACCCAGATGCTGGAGTCGATGATCTCGGCGCCCCGGCCGACCAGGGCGGAGACCTCGGACGTGGCCAACGCGGTGCTGGACGGGGCGGACGCGCTCATGCTGTCGGCCGAGACGAGCGTGGGCC
>JBOHCO010000119.1:0-10351 GCA_050698895.1 Streptosporangiaceae bacterium | reverse complement strand
GCCCTCTACCAGGGCCTTCGCGCGTCAGTCTGGATCCGCCAAGAGCAGGCCTACGCCCGGCGCTGCCATTTCCGCAAAAGACTCCGCCGCCAGTCCCTGCTGATCTAGCCCTGTAGTACTAGGTCGGCCAGTCCATTCGGCCGGGGGCTCGCGGCGGATCACGTCCAGCGCGACCAGGTGGGCGCGCCGCGAGTGGCGACTGACGTGAACGTCTGTCGCCATGCAGGCCGCGGCGAGCAGATCACGGGCGGAACTGAAGTCAGCGGCGCCGATCCCGGCTCGGCACCACACGTAGATGCGCTCGCCGAGCGGCTGGCTCCGGGTCATCAGGATTACGGGGAGCTTGCCGTAGCGGGAGTGGATCCATGCCTGGGCGCAGCCAGAGCGAATACGATGCGGGCTCACGATGCACCACAGGCGGGCGGCCAGGAACCGTCGGCCTCGCGGGAAGGAGGCCGTGAGGACCAGCCCAGCGGCTAGCCCCGCCATGAGCCCGGTAGCGGCCGCGACGCGGAGCGCTATCCAGGGCGTGGCGAGCCCGGCCGCGGCCCCGAGCTCGTAGCGCCAGCGCCACGCCGCAACGACCGGGTTGGCGCGGGCCACCGCCCCTAGGGCGTATTCCAGGTCGGCCCTGGTCTGCCGGACCGCAGCCCGGCGGGGCGACGGTATCACGAGCTTCGCCCCCGATCCGTCAGCCACCGCTGTGTGAGCGTGGTCGGTCCCGTGCCATCGCACTGACCGCAAGACTGCCCGCTCGGGCCAGTCCCGGTGCTACCGCAGGCGGCGCAACTGCAAAGGAGATCGAACCGTGGATCCCTGTAGGTCCGGGCCAGCCCGCCTCGCCGGGCGGTGATCTGCCAGCTGTACTGCCTGGCGCGCGCATCCTCGGCCTGGAACAGCCGGTTGCCGGCTCTCCTGATCAGGAGGGCCAGCCGCCCGGTCAGCCCGGCGGGGGTGTCGCCCTGCCCAGAGGCCATTCCGACTCTGCTCATGTAATCAGGAGAGCGCGGATAGACCGGAAAGTAATGGTGCTACGAAACTACGCAATTAACGCGGGGGTCGCCGCTCATATACCGTAGCGTCATGGCAGCCCCCGGACGCCCCGTCGAGCGCCCGGCGCACCTGTCGTCCGAGCAGCGTACACGGGCCCAGGCACGCACGCAGTGGTGGCGCCAGCAGTGCAGGTTGAGCCAGCGGGAGATGGCCGCTGCGGTCGGCGTGAGCCTGGCCCTTTACCGGACCTGGGAAACCGGCCGGGATGGCCACGCCGGGCCCACCCGGCCGCAGACCGAGCAGCTTGACAAGGCTCTCCGGGAACGGCTGCGCACTAGCTATGGCGACGGCGAGGCCTTTGACATATGGGGCTGGCCTCAGCAGCGGGACATGAGCTATGACCGAGTAGTTGAACTGCTTCGCCAGGCTGGGTTCGATGTGCCTCGACTCACGGCAAATGGCCGGCCCCCAGCCGGCGTCTTCTGGGTCCACCGGGCGCGGGAGCCCAACCTGGTGCACGCGGTCTTCTCGCTGGCGGCCGCCGCTGCTACCCGGGCTGGCATCCCGGTATACCTCCTCCTTGATGACGTCGCCATGGGCGATCGGCAGAACCGTGATCGGTGCGAGGAACTCGAATCCCGGATAAGGACCTGGGTCGCCTTCGCCTCAGGCGACGACACCAAGCTCTCCGCCAGGCTCTACTCCCAGGTCCTGACCGAACCGTACCTGGCCGAGCGCGGCTGGTCGGCCATCAACGACTACCTCAACCCGCACATCGGAGTGCTGGACTTCCTGGTTGCCAGCAAGGTGATCTCGCCGCTGCTCTATACCATCAATCCCGAGGAAAGCGTTCTGGACCTGCTCCGGAATGCTGAGTCGCTCGGTGCCGAAAGGCTGCTTACGCCGCTACGGAACTGGCTGGTCTTCGAGCAGCAGATCAGGTGGATCCTTAGTCGCCCTCCCGCCTCGGCCGACTTCGTCATCACTCTCGGTGGTGAGGACGAGCGTGCCCTGTGGGACGCGTTCCATCGTGGCTGTTCCGCTGACCTGTCGGCGCGGGTCCGGCATATCTATCTGCGCCCGATGCCCATGCCCAGTTACCGCTCACCGTGGCAGGAACGGGCGCTGTCGGCGCGAACGAACCGCACCACATTGACCACCTACCTGGTCAACCGGACGCCATCCGACGGAGGCGACCTCCTCGAATGGCTGCTCAAGACCGCCATTCGTCTTCCGGCGACGCTGAACCCCGGCTTCCGGGAGGGGCTGGACCCGGTCCTCCGCGATGTCGATGCTGTCATCCGGACCCCGGCCAGTGAGCTGCCTACGGCCACAGTCGGATCGATAGCCAAGGCCGTGGTGGAGTGGCTAGACCTGTGGCCGCACCAAGATGTGGTCTGACCAGGCAAAACACTGTTGGCGTGAAAATTGCTGAACGCTGACTGCGTTAGCGGTGTTCCGTGCCGCTGATCACGGTACGCTCATCCCGTTTCCGGTGTGATCCCGCCAATTTACTGGCCGGTAGCAAGGACGGTATGAAGTGGCGCAGCGCCTGCTGGGCACCGCGTTTCATGGCCTGGTCGAACTGCCGCCGGGTCACAGCCTGACCTCTGTGGACGTATACGTGACGTCACAGTGTAATCGGCGATGTACCTATTGTTTTCTGCCGTCCGATTTTTTCGCGTCTGGCCGCCGGATGAGTACCGAAGCATTCTCGGGCATAGTGGCCTGGTGTCAGCGCCATAACATCCGAGAGCTCACCTTCCTCGGTGGGGAACCCTCTTTGCATCCGTCCTTCCCCGACATGGTCGCCCTGGCCCGGGACGGCGGATTGGACGTCCGCGTGGTTACCAACGGCGCCCGCCGGTTCCGGCATCTGGTGGAAAGTGGCCGGATCGACCCGCGCGATCTGAGCCGGGTCGCGGTGAGCCTTGACACAGTGGACGAGACGGTGCAGGACGGCTTTCGGGGGCGCGGGGCCTGGCGCGATGCCATGGACACGATCAGCCTGCTTCGCGACCGCGACGTCCTGTTCGACATCAACGCCACAGGGGTGCGGCCGGTTCTGGGCAGAATCGAGGCGCTGATCCGTTTCGCCGACGAGGCGGGCTGCCGACGAGTGAACGTGCACTGGCCGTCGAGCATCGGGCTCGGTGGCAGCCTGGCAGCTGACCAGATACCGGAACGTGAGGAGTGGGCGAGCCTGGTGCGCTCGGTGGCGGAGCGGGCTGAGAAACGGCCCGACTTCTTCGTCGAGATCGAGCGGGGGTTCCTCGCCGAGGGCGAGCAACTCACCAAGTGCGCCCTGGAAGACTTCTCCAACTTGCAGATACTTCCCGACGGCCGGGCCTACCGCTGTGGGCTCTTGGTCGACCAGGAGGGCATGGCCTCGCTGACCATGACAAGCGATCTGTTGCAGATGACCCATCCCGGCTTCGGTGAAGAACTGCTCAGGTCAACGACCCCGCCAGGCTGCGATGCCTGCCCGGCCGTGCAGGCGGGTGGTAGGCGCGCCTGCATCTACGACAAAGTTAGCTCCCTCTCCGCCTGATTTCTGCTTCTCGACAGCGCCATCACCCGGCCGAGCTGCCTACGATCAAGCAGTTGTTCCAGGAGGGGCTGGTTTGCGCCGTCACGCGGGACTTGTCATCTTTGATGCGTCCAACACCCTCTCAGAATGGTCCTGGTCCCGCCGGATGTATTCCGGGTGGGCCGCGACGACCCTTCCTGGGTGGCGCGGGCCGGGACCGCCCTGCGCGCTGACCTCGCCTCTCATGTCGTCCCGGCGTTGGAGCAGCTGCATCAGGCGCCCATGGTGGCCATGCCTGGTGCGGCGGATTGTCTGACCGCGCTCAGACAGGCCGGATTCACCATCGCCCTGTGCTCCAACTGGGGGTGGGATCTGGCTGCTGACATCAGCGGTGCGGGTTTGGCAAGCTACATCGACGTGTTCGTGACGTCGGCGCAGGCGGGTTACCGCAAGCCCCATCCACGCATTTACCAGGCAACGCTCGAACAGGGCGGGTTCGGTGCGCACGATGCCGTGTTCATAGGTGACGGCCTGCGGACCGACGTCCTCGCGCCGCAGCGCGCCGGCATCCGCTCGGTACTCCTAGCGCGGGATGCCGACAGGCAACTCCACCGGGAGCAGGTGACATCGCTGGCGGCCGCGGCGCATCTCATCCTTCGAGGCTGGCCCACTCAGCCCAGCGGTCAGTGAGCCGCCCTCGGTGACCAGCGCTTGGTCGCCGATGGCGGCGCGGACACGAAGGCGGGCTAGCGCAGGCGGCTCTTGGAGGCGGCCTGGCCGGGCGCTGGGGATCTGGGCGCTTCCAGGGTCGACAGGTTATCTGGGTTAACGTGGGCGCGGGGGTCCATTGCTGCACGTATCGCTCCTGGGAGAGCAGGTCATCACCGACGACCGCACCGGGCGGGCCCCGAGCGCGTCGTCGCGGGCGCTGGCCCTAATCGGCTTCCTGGCCTGGCGGGCCGGGTCACCGCAGCCCCGGCCCCGGATCGCCGGGCTGTTCTGGCCGGACTCCACCGATGCCCAGGCGCTGACCAACCTGCGCCGCGAGCTGCACCACCTGCGTGCCCTGCTGGGTGACGGCGATCAGTCGCCGCTGGTCGTCACGGCCAGGGACCTGTGCTGGCGGGACACCGACGCCTGCCGGGCCGACGTGTGCGCCTTCGGGACCGAGCGCGCGGCCGCCCTGGCCGCGGCGCAGGCCGGTGACACCGAGTCGGCGGCGGCCTGCGCCGCCCGGGCCATCGAGGTGTACCGCGGCGAGCTCATGCCCGGCGCGTACGACGACTGGCTGCTCGAGGCCCGGTCCGAGCTGGAGCGGCAGTGCGCGGACCTGTGCGATCTGCTCGGCGAGACCCTGACCGGCGCCGGGGACCTCGACCGCGCGGTGGCGGCGGCCCGGCGCCGGGTCCAGCTGCTGCCGCTGGAGGAGGTCGGCTACCGCCGGCTGATGGACCTCCAGGCCGAGCTGGGCGACCGGGCCGGCGCGGTCAGCACCTACCATCACTGCGCCTCGGTGCTGGAGCGCGAGCTGGGCGTGCTGCCCGGCCCGGCCATCCGCGAGGCCTTTCAGCGGCTGATGGCCCGTGCTCGCCCGGCGCCCGCAGGCCGGGCCGGCCCCGGCCTGGCGGGCTTCGTCGGCCGGTCCGGGGAGCTGGGCCGGCTGGCTGACCGGTGGCAGGCCGCCATGACGGGCCGGGCCGGCCTGGCGCTGGTTCGCGGCGGCGCGGGCGTCGGCAAGACGCGCCTGGTGGCCGAGGCGGCGGCGGTCGCGGCCCGGTCCGGGGCGGTGGCCGTCAGCACGCAGTGCTTCAGCGCCTCCGGGCGGCTGGCGCTGACGCCGGTGGCGGACTGGCTGCGTCATCCCGCCATCCAGGCCGCCGCGGCCGGGCTGGACCCGGCCTGGCGGGCCGAGCTGGGCCGGCTGGTCCCGTCCGCCGCGCACAGCGGCGCCGGCGGCCTGGAGAGCGCCTGGCAGCGGCACCGGTTCTTCGAGGGCCTGGCCCGGGCGCTGCTGGCCGTGGGCCGGCCGCTGTGGCTGGCCCTGGACAACCTCCAGTGGTGTGACCAGGAGACGCTGGAGTTTCTGTTGTTCCTTCTCGGCTTGGACGCCGCCGCCCCGGTCCTGGTCACCGCGACGTTGCGCGACGACGCCGCGGAGTCCGATCCGGACCTGGCGGGCTGGCTGGTGCGGATGCGGGCCGCCGCCCGGCTGACCGAGGTTCCGCTCGGCCCGCTGGCGGCCGCCGACACGGCCCGGCTGGCCGAGGCGGTCGCGGGCCGGCCGCTCGGGGAAGACGAGGCCGGCCTGGTGCACGCGACCACGGGCGGATTCCCGTTCTACGTCATCGAGGCGGTCCGCGGCCGCCTGGAGCTGGCCGGCCGGGCCGGGCCCGCCGGGCCTGCCGGGTCGACCGGGCCGGGGGCGCCGGACCTGCGCGCGATGCTGCGCCGGCGGCTGGAGCAGACGTCCGACACCGCCCGCCAGGTCGCCGGGCTGGCGGCGGCGGTGGGGACTGGCTTCACCCTCGACCTGCTCGCCGAGGCTAGCGACCTGGACGCCGACACCGTGGTCGGCGCGGTGGACGAGCTGTGGCGGGCGCGGATCATGCGCGAGCTGGCCGACGGCTACGACTTCTCCCATGACCTGCTGCGTGAGACGGCCTACGCGCAGGTCAGCCCGCCGCGGCGGTGGCTGCTGCACCGCCGGGTAGCGCAGGCGCTGGCCCTGCTGCACCCCGGCGACACCGACGCCGTCGCCGCCCAGCTCGCCGACCAGTACGCCCGCGGCGGCCGCGGGGATCGCGCGCTGGACTACTACGCGCGGGCCGCTGACGTGGCCGCCGGGGTGTTCGCCCACGCCGAGGCGGTCAAGCTGCACCAGCGGGCGCTGGTGATCATCCGCTCCCGGCCGCCGGGCCGGGAGCGGGACCGGCGCGAGCTGGCCGTGCTCGAGTCCCTGGCCGCCCCGCTGAACGCCCGCTCCGGCTACGCGTCCGTGGAGCTGCAGGAGACGCTGGAGCGCAGCATCGAGCTGGCCGAGTCGCTGAGCCGGCGCGACGCCACGCTGGCTGGCCTGGTCGCGCTCTGGACATCGCGGTTCGTCCAGGGGCGGACCGCCGACGCCTACCGCATCGCCCGCCGGGCCCTGGCCCTAGCCGGATCCGGCGGTGAGCTGAACGGCCTGGGCCACTTCGCCGTCGGCGGCGCGGCGATCAGCCTCGGCATGCCCGCCGAGGGGCTGCGCCACCTGGACCAGGCCGTCCGGCTGGCCAGCGGCGCGGTGCTGCTGAGCGTCGGCACGCGACCCGACGTGCACGCCACCGCCTGGGGCGCCCACGCGCACTGGCTGCTCGGCCGGGACGCCGAGGCCCGGTCTGCCTGCGCCGCGGCCATCGGCCTGGCCCGGAGCATCGACCACCCGTACAGCCTGGCCGTGGCGCTGGCCTACGGCGGCATCACCCAGCAGATGCTCGGCGACCCGGCCGCCGTGCAGGAGGCCGCGGCCGAGCTGCGCGAGCTGTGCGACCGGTACGAGTTCGCCTACTACCGCGACTGGGCGCTGCTGCTGGCGGGCTGGGCGGCCACCGACGGGTCCGGCATTCACCTGGCCCGGCTCGGCATCAACAACCTGCGCGCCGCGGGCTCGTTCGCGCGCATGCCGTACTGGCTGTCGCTGCTGGCCGACCGGCTGGATCGCGACGGCCAGCCGCACGCCGCGCGGGCCACGCTCGACGGCGCCATCGTGGCCGGCCGGGCCCGCGATGACCTGTGGTGGCTGCCCGAGGTGATGCGCATGCGTGCCGCGCACGACGATCCGGCCCCGGCCGCGGACCGGCTGCGCGCCGCCGCCGAACTGGCCGCCGCGCACGGCAGCGCCGGGCTGCTGCGGCGCTGCCAGCGCGACGCGAACGCTCCGCGAACGCCGCGCCCCCTAGCTTCGGGCTGACCAGCCACCGAACTTAGGGGATCCAGATGACCTCGACCACGCTCGCCCCCGCCGCCTACGACGACCTGGCCCTGCGCGGCCAGCTGATCAGGCCGGGCGACGCCGTCTACGATCAGGCCCGCGCCGTGTACAACGGCATGATCGACAAGCACCCCGCCGCCATCGCCCGCTGCCGCGACGTCGCCGACGTCATCGCCTGCGTGCGCTTCGCCGGCCAGCACGGCATCGAGCTCGCGGTGCGCGGCGGCGGCCACAGCGCGGCCGGCCTCGGCGTCGCCGACGACGCCCTGGTCATCGACCTGTCCGCGCTGCGCAGCACCACCGTCAACCCGGACCAGCGCACCGTGCGCGCCGACGCCGGCTGCACCTGGGGGGACGTCGACCACGCCACCGTGGCGTTCGGCATGGCCACCCCGTCCGGGTTCCTGGCCTCCACCGGCGTGGCCGGCCTGACGCTGGGCGGCGGCATCGGCTACCTGACCCGGCGCTTCGGCCTGACCGTGGACAACCTGCTCGCCGCCGACGTGGTGCTGGCCGACGGCACGTTCGTCACCGCCAGCGAGACCTCGCACCGCGACCTGTTCTGGGCCCTGCGCGGCGGGGGCGGCAACTTCGGCGTCGTCACCTCGTTCACGTTCCGCTGTCACGACATCGGGGCCGCGGGCACCATCATCGGCGGCCCCGTGCTGTACGACATCGCCGACACTCCCGCCGTCATGTGCTGGTACCGCGAGCTGGTGCCCACCCTGCCCGAGGAGCTCAGCGGCTGGATCGCCCTGCTCACCATCCCGCCCGCGCCCCCGTTCCCCGAGGCTCTGTGGGGCCGCAAGGCGTGCGGCATCGTCTGGTGCTACACCGGCCCGCACGACCAGGCCGACCAGGTGCTCGAGCCGGTCCGGAGCTACGGGTCGCCGCTGCTCGTCGGCCTGCAGGCCATGCCGTTCACCGTTCTGCAGAGCGCGTTCGACGCCCTCTACCCGGCCGGGCTCCAGTGGTACTGGCGGGCGGACTTCTTCCGCGAGATCTCCGACCAGGCCATCGACGTGCACGTCAAGTACGGCCAGCGGCTGCCGACCGGTCACTCCACCATGCACATGTATCCCATCGACGGCGCCGCCAGGCGCGTGCCGCAGGACGCCACCGCGTTCGCCTACCGGGACGGCGGCTGGGCCGGCGTGATCGTCGGCGTTGACCCCGACCCCGCCAACGCCGGCCGCATCTCCGACTGGGCCAGGGACTACTGGCAAGAACTGCACCCGACCTCCGCTGGCGGCGGCTACGTCAACTTCCTTATGGACGAAGGCGGGGACCGGGTCCGGGCCGCCTACCGCGGGAACTACGAGCGGCTGGCCCAGGTCAAGCGCCGCTACGACCCCGTCAACCGGTTCCACCTCAACCAGAACATCCCGCCGATGCCGCCCGCGAGCGGGTGATGTGATGACCCGGCCCGTCCTGTTCGTGATCGATGACGACCCCGGCGTCATGCACGCCCTGCGCGACGACATCAGCCGGCGGTTCGGCCGCGACTTCCAGGTCGTCGGGGAGACGTCCGCCGCCGCCGGCCTGGCCCGCCTGTCTGCGCTGGCCGACGGGCGCGAGACCGTCGCCCTGCTCATCGTGGACCACCAGATGACCGAGATGGCGGGCGTCGAGTTCCTCCGGCGCGCCCACGAGCTGCATCCCGCCGCCCGCCGGGTGCTGCTGGTCGAGCGCGACTACTCCGCAGGCAGTCCGGTCGTGCAGGCCATGACCCTCGGCCAGGCCGACTACCACATCACCAAGCCATGGCTGCTCGAGCAGGACCTGTACCGGATGCTGAGCGAGTTCCTGGCCGAGTGGGCCAAGGACCAGCAGGCCGGCTTCGAGCTCTTCCGGGTCGTTGGCCGGCCGCACGACCGCGGCACGCACGAACTGCGGGAGCTGCTGGCCCGCTTCGACGTGCCGTTCGGCTTCTACGAGGCCGACGCCGATCCCGGCGCCCGGCTGCTGGCCGACCGCCACCTCGACGCCGCGCGCCTGCCGGTCATGGTCCGGCACGACGACTACACCATGGTCCAGCCGACCCCCGCGCAGATCATCGGGGCCGTCGGCGGCACCGTCCGCGACGACGTCCGCGAGTGCGACGTCGCCGTGGCCGGCGCCGGCCCGGCTGGCCTGGCCGCCGCGGTCTACGCCGCGTCCGAGGGCTTCCAGACCGTCGTGCTGGAGGAGATCGTCTCCGGCGGCCAGGCCGGGAACAGCCCCATGATCCGCAACTATCCCGCTTCCCGCACGGCGTCAGCGGCCACGAGCTCACCCGCCCGGCCTGCGAGCAGGCCTGGATGTTCGGCGCGCACATGGTGTTCTCCCAGCGCGTCGTGGGCCTGGAGCGAAGCGGCGACCGCCGCGTGGTGCACCTGGCCGACGGGCACCAGGTCGCGGCCAGGGCCGTGATCGTGGCCACCGGCATCGCCTGGCGCCGGCTCGGTGTACCGCGCCTGGAGGCCCTGGTCGGCTCCGGCGTGTTCTACGGCGCGGCCGGCGCCGAGGCCCGGGCCATGGCCGGCCAGGACGTGTTCGTGGTCGGCGCCGGGAACTCCGCCGGGCAGACCGCGCTGCACCTGGCGCGGTACGCCCGGCACGTGACCATGCTGGTGCGCGGGGACAGCCTGGCCCGGACCATGTCCGACTACCTGATCCAGGAGATCGACGCCACCGCCGGCATCACCGTCTGCCTGCGCACCGAGATCACCGACGGCCACGGATCCGAGCAGCTCGAGGCCCTCACCCTGTGCGACCGGGGACGCGGCCGGACCATCACCGTGCCGGCCACCGCGTTGTTCGTGCTGATCGGCGGCGAGCCGCGCACCCAGTGGCTGGCCGGCGCGCTTCAGCTCGAGCGC